>JBNGDR010000068.1:0-8556 GCA_049975685.1 Anaerolineae bacterium | reverse complement strand
TGCGTTCGGGATGACAACTAGTGTTGAATTTTCGTCCATTGGTGGTGTGGCTTGCCACATGTCGACTCCTTGGAGAAGCGGAGTTCAGAAGAGGCTGAGCTGGGTCGCGTCTACCGGCTCGTACGGTCGCACCCTGGTCTCGAATCCATAACGAGCGCGGAGATCGCCAAAGGCTCTTTCCAGACTCTCCATATTTCTCGCCGGGCAGAAATAGTCCCCTCTACACGTCCGTCGATATCTATCCGCCAGCCCGGGGAAAAGCTGCTCCAGCTGCTCGTAATAGTAGGAGCGTTGGCGATCCCGAAGGGTCATCCCAAAACTGGGGATGACATAGGTGGCGCCGTGGTCGTGGGCCTGCGTCACGACGGCGGTGATGTTCTCCACGTTATCCTCGATGAAGGGCAGCACGGGCATCAGGGACACGCCCACCGTGATCCCGTGAGCCGCCAGCGTCTCCAGGGCTTGAAAGCGCGCGCTGGGCGGCGGCGCGTAAGGCTCCACCTTGGCAGCCAGGTCGTCATCTGCGGTGGTGATGGTGAAGCTCACCGTGGCCCGCGTTCTGTTGATGTCCATCAGGATGTCGAGGTCGCGTAACACCAGATCGCTCTTGGTCATGACGTGGACAGGGAAGCCGAACTCGGCAAGGACTGCCAGGGCTCGTCCGGTGAGCTTGGCCTTCCGCTCCAGGGGCATGTAGGGATCGTTCATCGATCCGGTGCCGACGTTGCCCTTCACCCGCTTGCGCGATAGCTCGTCGCGCAACAGCTCGATGGCGTTGGTCTTGACCAGCACCTCCCCGTCAAAATCCTCAATGCCGTAACACTCGCTGCGACTATCGCAATAGATGCAGCGGTGCATACAGCCCCGATAGAGGTTCATGTTGTACTTCAGGCCGAACCAGGGATCGGGCTGCTTGACGTGAGAGAGCAGGACTTTGGCTTCAATGTTACGCATGTATCTTTCACTCACCGGTGTTCCCTGTAGGGTGTAAGCCCATCATAGCATAATCCCCTGCTCTCTCCAAGCGCGAAGTGTGCAAGTGAAATGGGTGCGGGGGCAGGTTTCCCAGTTTGCTCACGCTAGAACCGTCCCCGGGGAGTGCGAAGCCGTGCGTAGCCTACCCCTCGGGTACGGGGACTCGGAGCGTTTATGATCCAGGCGCGTTGACAGTGCCTATTATTCTTGCTTTGAGAGGATCACCAGACCCTCGTTGACAGTGCAGAGGTACCCGATATACTGAAGGGGCTTTGAAAAGTGACCATGACGATCCTGAGCAAGTCCATTCTATCATCGAGGTGACAACGTGCCCCTGCGACTATCCGACAAGTGGATCTGGGACTTCTGGCTGGCCCAGGACGGCCCCGATTATCACATCTTCTATCTCCAGGCGCCGCGTTCGCTGAGGGATGAGAAGCTGCGTCATTGGAACGTTTCCATTGGTCACGCCGTCTCTCAGGATCTACAAAGGTGGGAGATTCTGCCCGATGCCCTCCGCCCCACCCCGGCAGGCAAAGGAGCCTTCGATGACTACACCACGTGGACGGGTAGCGTCATCCACCACGCGGGCCTGTGGTATCTCTTCTACACCGGGGGAACGCGGGCCGAAGAGGGGCTGATCCAGCGCATCGGGCTGGCGACGTCACAGGATCTTATCCACTGGAAGAAACACGAGGACAATCCCCTCATCGTCGCCGATCCCCGCTGGTACGAGATCCTCGACCGGGAGATGTGGCACGATCAGGCCTGGAGGGATCCCTACGTCGTCCGCCATCCGGCGACGGGTGATTTCCACGCTTTCATCACCGCCCGCGCCAATGAGGGGCCGTCCAAAGAGCGCGGGGTGATCGGGCACGCGCGCTCCCGGGATCTCATCCACTGGGAGGTGCTGCCTCCCGTGACAAAGCCGGGCGATTTCGGACACATGGAGGTACCGCAGTGGGTAGCCGTGGGTGGTCGCTACTACCTGCTTTTCTGTGCACCAATCTGGGTCCAGTCCTCGGCGCGCCGGGAGCACAGCCTATTCCCGCCTCTGCACGGCACCCACTACCTCATCTCGGAGGAGCCCTTTGGTCCCTTTCACTATCTGACGGATGAGTTTCTGGTGGGGGATGAGATTGGGTCCCTCTACGCAGGAAAGCTCGTCCGGGGACCGGAGGGCGCCTGGAAGTTCATGGCATGGCGTCAATTTACCCCCAAGGGTGATTTTGTGGGTGACATCACCGATCCTTACCCTGTCACCATCGGCGCAGACGGCGCACTCTCCGTGGAAGTACCGCCTTCCGGTCATGGGAACTCTCCAGATTCGACGGGTTGACACGCCTTCCTGGGATGCTATAGTACTTTCTATGGTTGAGATTGTGATCAAAGAAGAATCCCGGAGGTATCGATGAATCGCATCTGGACACCTGTCCTTGCGTTGCTGAGCGCACTGGCGGTGCTACTGGTGGCCTGTCAACCATCGGAACCCGTCGCCATGAGCGATCTACCTCTCTATCCAGGCGCTCAACCTCTGGCAGTGGGTGAGAATGAGACCGCCGATCAGATCCTCTCCCTGCTGGAGACGGCGCTTGAGGAATCCACCGGTGAAGGAACTACTATCGAGAGCGCGTTGTATACGCTTCCTCAGGGGGAGAGCTGGGAGAGCGTGAGGGCCTTCTACGAGCGTGAACTTGCCGACGCTGCGTGGAAACCCGCATCGGAGATGGAACAGGATCGCACGAATTTCCAGAGTGCGGGATGGGCGCGCGGGAAGGGCCCCCAGGAACAGGCCCTCGCTATCTTTCACGTCTCGCGTGTTATAGAAGAAGAGCTCCTCGTTCTCTTTCTCGTGTCGGAATAGAGAAGTTCGACACTATACAACCGTTGTTGTTATCCTTATCATGAGAGAAAACATAGGTAATCTCTTTATCAGGTTGGGGGAATATGAAAAAAGATAAGACTGTCGCGCAACTTTTCGAGTTGGCTATCCATGCCGAGTATCTGTTTGAGGAAATGTATGAGGGGTTAGCCAGGAAATTCGGCCATTACCCTGAAGTAGCGGATTTCTGGACAGTTATGTCCAGGGAGGAGCGCGGTCACGCCCATGCGTTGAAACAGATTCGCGACGATCTGGAAGCCGCGCAGCTTCAGGCGCCCGCCGATCCTGAGGTCTTCGCCCAGGCACAGGCCGCGCAACAGATCGTCGTAGAGGATACCCTGGCCAGGATTACGAATCTTCAGCAAGCTTACGAGATAGTCAGTGCGTACGAGAACGGGGAGACTAATGCTGTTTTCGAGTTCCTCATCACCCGGTTCTCTGTGGAACCGGGAGTAAGTGAGTTCTTGCGCAAACAGCTGGGTGAACATCTGATGCATCTGATGAGGGATTTCCCCGAGCCGTTCACGACGACGGCCCGCCGTCGTGACGTTGAAGCGCTCGATCTATCGGATGAAGGATAGAATACCAGGAGGCATGGATGCAGACTGACGTTATCGTAGGGAGTATCCAGGAGCAGGAATCTCAGGCCATTGTCGTCAACCTCTTCGAAGGGGTGACAAAGCCCGGAGGTGCCACGGGGGCCGTGGACAAGGCTCTCAACGGTGCCTTGAGCGCTCTCATCACCGAGGGGGACTTCCGTGGTAAAGAGGGCGAGATAGCCGTGATCTATCCCGGCGATGCCTTGCCGGCCCGCCGTGTTCTTATCGTGGGATTGGGCAAGAAAGAATCCTTCTCAACCGAGATCATCCGTCGGGCGGCGGGGAAGGCAGCGAGAAAGGCGCGCGATCTCGGCGTAACCCATCTACACACCGTGGTCCACGGTGCGGGCGCGGGTGGCGTCCAGCCACAGGAGGCGGCTCAGGCCGTCGTGGAGGGCACTATCCTGGCGCTTTATCGCTTCCACGAGCTCAAGACGGAGCTGAAGGACGTGCGCCCACAGCTGGAGGCGCTGACATTGGTGGAGTTCGACGCCGAGAAGCAGGAGGCCCTGGAGGTGGGGGCCCGCGTCGGCCAGATCATCGCCGAGTCAACGCTGCTGGCCCGCGATCTCGTGAACCGTCCCGCGAACGTTGCCTCTCCCTCTCACATGGCAGAGGTGGCCCAGGAGACGGCGGAGGAGACGGGTCTGCGTTTCCAGGCGCTTCAGAAAGACGAGATGGCCGAGCTGGGCATGGGGTTGCTCCTCAGTGTAAACCAGGGTGGTGGCGAACCCGCACAGCTGATCATCCTGGAGCACAACGCAGAGCGCGAGGATCTGCCCACCGTGGTGCTGGTAGGGAAGGGCATCACCTTCGATACCGGGGGTATCTCCCTCAAGCCCAGCAAGGGCATGGAGAGTATGAAGGGAGACATGGGAGGCGCTGCCGCCGTCCTGGGTGCGTTGCGCGCCGTCGCTCTGCTGGATTTACCCCTGCACGTTGTGGGATTGGCACCCGTGACGGAGAATATGCCCGACGCCTTCGCCACCAAACCCGGCGACGTCAAGAGATCGCTCAAGGGTCTTACCGTCGAGATCATCAACACCGATGCAGAGGGGCGGCTTATCCTGGCCGATGCCCTGACCTACGCCGGAGAGTTCCATCCCCATGCCATCTTTGATATCGCCACACTCACAGGTGGACGTATTATCGCTCTGGGGGCCCACGCAGCCGCTGTGATGGGCGACAGCGATCTGATCGCGCGATTACACAATGCCGGAAAGGCGACCTATGAGCGGGTCTGGGAGCTTCCTCTCTTCGAGGAATACGGGAAACAATTGAAGAGCGACGTCGCGGACGTGAAGAACATAGGGGGACGGGAGGCCAGCTCTATCACCGCCGGCTTCTTCCTCAGCAAATTCCCACCCGATGAAGTACCCTGGGTTCACATCGATATCGCCGGTCTGGGATTGGTCACCGACGACCGTCCCTACACGCCGAAGGGCGCCACCGGCTTCGGCGTCCGCCTCCTGGTCCAGACCCTGCGGGAGTGGAATGATGCGGATGAAGGGTGAGGGCGGAAGGCTGAAGTTGGTAATTATCTAGCGCTCAAGTGCGTCCCATCTGAGTAGATTGAGCGAGCCGCCGGACGAAAACGTCCGGCGGCTTTTTCCATGCGTTGCGCATCCTCCATTTCACTGTATACTTTGCTAGCCCCCCCGTATGGGGGGCATGCTATGTAAGGGGTCTGTAGAGGAGAGGATATGGCTAAAACGTTGGAGGAATTGACGGACGAGATGAATCGCTTCGTTGAGGCGATGGGCTGGTATCGTTCAGACAGCGCGCTCGTCCAGAATCCTCGCAATATCGCCACTTCGCTGGTGCTGGAGGCAGCGGAGGTGTTAGAGCACTTCCAATGGACTGATGAAGCGGATCCCCAAGCGCTGGCCGAGGAGTTAGCCGATGTGGCATTATACCTGCTGCAGCTGGCCTTTCTCGCCGGCATCGATCTCGAACAGGCCATCATGGATAAACTTGCCATCAATTACAAGCGCTTTGGCCCGCGAGATGAGGGTACGGTGTGAAGCAACAGGAACGCTCCGCTGGCACACGTATTCTGGTGGTGAGCGATGAGGTCGTATCGACTCTGTTCAGCAGAGATGTGCGTAAGTACGTTGGGCCTATCGACGTACTGCTTTCCTGTGGGGATCTGCCCTACTCCTATCTGGAGTATCTGGTCACCCGTCTTCACACGCGACATGCCTACTACGTACACGGGAACCATGACTCACCCGAATATCGGCATGACAACACGACACTTACGGCACCTGGGGGATGGGTGAATCTGGATCGACGTTCCGTTTTTGTGAGAAAGGAGAATCTTCTGGTGGCGGGGTTGGAGGGATCGCTGCGTTACAAGCCCGATGCTCCCTATCAGTATACCCAGGGACAGATGAGGCGGCGAGCTCTACACCTCATGGTGAAGTTAACCTTCAACTACGTGTTGCACGGTCGATTCCTGGACATCCTCATAACGCACTCCCCCCCCGCTGGTATCCACGACGGGCCGGATTGGCCTCATCGCGGATTCGAGATCTTCCCGGCGCTGATGAAGCGCTTTCGACCCCGCCTGCTCTTGCACGGACACAAGCATCGCTACGGTCCCATGCCATGGCGGACCCGTTTTGAGGAGACGGTGGTCGTGAATGTGCATCCCTTTCGTCTGATCACCCTTTGCGAGGATGAGATAAAGTATGGCCGCCTATACCGCCGCTAAAGAGAGCTTCAACCGGGCCCGGATGAAGGCCTTCTGGAATGCTCTCATCTCCACGGTAACCGGCCGCTCCAATGAGCTGCTCGCCTGGGATGAGGTGAAGGATAAGTTACAGATCGGTGGGCAGATCTACCGGGGCATCCGGCAGGTCGAGGTGAGCAAGATCATCGGCAGCGTGAATCGCTACCGCGATTTCGACCGCGTCTTTCTGCCGAAGCAGACCCACACGGAAGAACGCTGGCGAAGTATCAGCAGTGCTTACTTCGAGCAGAAGCATTTACCGCCCGTCAAACTCTACAAGGTGGGTGACGCTTACTTCGTCGTGGATGGTAACCATCGTGTCTCGGTGGCCCGAGAGCAGAAACGCGTCTTCATCGACGCCGAGGTTATCGAAGCGGAATCGCGCGTTCCCGTGGGGCCAAATCTGGACGCGCAAGACTTGAAGATCAAGGGAGAATACGCCGAGTTCCTGCGCCGCACGGGACTGGATCGCCTGCGTCCGGAACAGGAGATCGAATTCACCATCGCCGGTGGTTATCAGCGGTTGCTGGAGCAGATCGCCGTCCATCGCTACTTCATGGGGCTGGAGGGGCAGCGCTTCATTCCTGAGGCGGAGGCCGTGACCGACTGGTACGATCATCTATACCTGCCCCTGGTGAAGGTGATTCGTAAACAGGAGATTCTCGAGGAATTTCCCAACCGCACCAAAGCCGATCTCTACCTCTGGGTGATGGAGCACCTGCACTATCTCCGTGAAGCAGGTGCTGTCATCACACCGGAGAAGGCCGCCGAGCATTTCGCAACCTACTACACCTCCAAACTGCTCAAGCGTGCTTTGCACGTCGTCTCGGGTCTATGGGAGACCATCGACGACCTGGAGGTGGAGGTTGACGAGCAGGCGGCCTTCATGGAGCATACCCATCTTGACGAGCTCCGTCCCGATCACGGTATCAGTGTCAACCAGCCGGGGGACTACCAGCGATTACGGGAACATATCGCCGTCCACCGCCATTTCATGGGGTTGGAGTTCCAGCGTTTCGTGCCCGAGGAGGAGGCGGTGGTCGATTGGTACGATACCGTCTACCTGCCTGTGGTGAATCTTTTCCGTGAGCGAGGGGTGCTCGAGGAGTTCCCCAAGCGAACGGAGACCGAGCTTTATCTCTGGCTCATGGAGCATCTGCAGTTCCTCCACGAGCAGGGCGAATACCTTTCGCGTGAGGAGGCTGTCCAGGACTTTATCAAACGGTTCACACAGCGGCCTCTCAAGGAGGTCCTGGGTATGGTCGAGGAGCTGCTGGAAGTGGGGGGAGAGCCCGCCGGGGTCACCACCTACACCGATTTCCTCGATGCCACCCAGCTGGACCGGCTGCGCCCCGACCATCACATCGCGGCTACCATCACCAGCGGCTACAGGCGCTTGCTGGAACACATCGCCGCTCACCGCTATTTCATGGGGATTGAACAACAGCGCTTTATCCCCGAGGAGGAGGCCGTGGTGGACTGGTACGATCACGTCTACTCGCCCATCGCGGAGATCATACGCGAGCACCGGCTCCTCCAGAATTTTCCCAGGCGCACCGAGGCCGATCTCTACCTCTGGTTCATGGAGCATCGGCATATCCTGTGGGAGCGCCGCGCGCAGATAGCGCGGGCTGAGGATCTCAAAGAACTGGGCCCAGACGACGGCGAAAAACCCCTCAAGCGTGCTGTGAGTGCCGTTCAACAGTTGCTTGAAGAGACTACAGAGTCGGCTTCGGATGATTCCGATCAACAAGGAGATTAGCAACCGGGGATCAAGTCGTGCATCTCCGGCATAGTTCATTATTCAAGAGAGTGAGGTAGATCATGGCAGACTTCTTGACCGCCCAATCCGAGGACTTTTCCGCGTGGTACAACGAGATCGTTCAAAAAGCCGATCTGGCCGACTATTCACCCGTGCGAGGGTGCATGGTCATCAAACCCTATGGGTACACCCTCTGGGAACATATCCGGGAGGCGTTGGACAGCCGTTTCAAGGAGACGGGACACGTCAACGCCTACTTTCCCCTCTTCATTCCCATGAGCTTCCTGGAGAAGGAGGCGGACCACGTAGAGGGTTTCTCGCCTGAGCTCGCCGTGGTTACCGTAGGTGGGGGCAAGGAGCTGGAGGAGCCGCTGGTCGTGCGCCCCACATCGGAGACCATTATCGGTCACATGTACGCGAAGTGGGTCCAATCCTACCGCGACCTGCCCCTCCTCATCAATCAGTGGGCCAACGTCGTGCGCTGGGAGATGCGCACCCGCCTCTTCTTGCGTACCACGGAGTTCCTATGGCAGGAGGGCCATACGGCTCACGCCACCGAGCAGGAGGCGCTTGAGGAAACGATGCGCATGTTGGACGTCTACAC
>JBNGDR010000067.1:0-8788 GCA_049975685.1 Anaerolineae bacterium | reverse complement strand
GGATTCATGATAGCCGGCACACCCTCCCGCACCAGATTCCCCGTCTCCGGGTCGATGCGGATGTTGGTCGTATCCGGCACTTGTTTAACAGCTACCAATGCGTGAAACAAATGACACCTCCTGCGTGTTACCGATATCGTATTTCGTATTCCATGTTGGGTATCTTATGATGATTCTCGTACCACATGGCTTTTCCAATGCCTTGCTTAATCCTGCTAACGCCTCTCAGTATCCTGTCCGGCCCATAACTGCACCAGATCCAGACAGAATTGAGTAGATGTTGCCATATCCTGCAGGCTGATCCATTCCAGGGGTGAGTGAGGATTCTGCATCCCGGTAAATAGATTAGGTGTAGGCACGCCCTTCGCCGTCAAACCGGCGCCATCGGTTCCTCCTCGAATGGGATGCGTATCTGCCTCAATATCCTGCCTTTCCAGAGCTTGCAGAGCCAATTCGACGGGGAGCATATCTTTCTCCAACCAGTAACGCATATTGCGGTACTGGGGCATGATATCCACCTCAATCTGAAGACGGGGTTCCTCGGCCATCAATGAGGCCGCTAGTTTACGAAGGAGAGCACCCTGCGCTCTCAATCCCTCCATCTCAAAATCACGCAGCAAGAAGTGAAGCTCCACCTTGGCGGTAGCTCCCTGCATTCTGTAGAGGTGGATGAAACCCTCGCGATCTTCGGTCGTCTCGGGCGTACAACTCTCCTGGGGTAACATCTGTGCAAAGCGTGTAGCAAATCGGGTGGCGTTAACCATCTTCCCCTTTGCCTTGCCGGTGTGAGTGGAGACACCCGTAATAGTAACCAGAGCCTTGTCCGCTGAGAAAGATTCGAAGGTCACTTCCCCTACCGAGCCACCATCCAGCGTGTAACCCACATCCGCCGCCAGATCCTCAGGCGTCAGATGCTCTACACCCCGTCCGATCTCCTCGTCGGGTGTGAAGCAGAGACGCACCGGTCCGTGTGGAATTTGGGGAGCACCCAGCAGATGGGCCGCCAACGTCATCATGATAGCCACGCCAGCCTTGTCGTCCGCACCCAGAAGGGTGGTGCCGCTGGCGGTGACGACATCGTACCCCACCTTCTTTGCTAGCTCGGGGAATTCATCGGGATCGATGATCTGAGTTGTATCATCAGGCAGCACAATGGGCTGACCATCGTAGTTACGATGGACAACGGGCCTCACCCCATGTCCACTGAAGTCGGGAGAGGTATCAACGTGAGCGAGGAAGGCCACCGTCGGCACCTGTGAATCCCCGGACACAGTCGCCGGGATGGTAGCCAGAAGACAAGCGTAATCCGTCAACTCCACGTCGTGGGCGCCAAGTGCTTCGAGCTCCTGCCGGAGCAGCCGCAGGAGATCTCGCTGCTTCTCAGTGCTGGGGACACTACGCGAGGTCTCATCGCTCTGTGTGTCCATCTGAACGTAACGGAGAAAACGCGCTTCAAGCTCGTCGATGAATTTATCCATGAAATGACTCCAAAGATGTGAATGAATGATAGGGTAAGTACACGCCTGACCTCACACGTATCCCAGATCTCGTGCCGCCTGATGTAATTCGTCGCGGAAATCGGGTTGGGCGATACTAATAAGAGCCTCGACCCGTTCCCGTATGGATTTCCCGTACAGATCGACCGCGCCATGTTCGGTCACCACCCAGTGAACGTGGTTGCGTGTGGTGACCACGCCCGCACCCGGTGTTAAAGTAGGCACAATGCGGCTCCGCTCCCCACCCCTGGCCGTGGATGGCAACGCAATGATGGGAAGACCACCCTCGGAGCGGGAAGCACCGTAGATGAAGTCCACCTGCCCTCCCACGCCGCTGAAAAACCGAGAACCTATGCTGTCAGCACAGACCTGCCCAGTCAGGTCTACCTCAATGGCACCATTGATGGCGACCTGGCGGTAATTCTGCCCAATAACACAGGGATCGTTGACGTACTCCGTAGGGTGCAATTCCACCACCGGGTTCCCGTCCAGCCAGCTGTAGAGGGCCTCCGAACCCAAAATGAAGCCGGCCGTCACTTTACCTCGATGAAGCGTCTTCCTCGCCCCCGTGATAACACCTGCCTCCACGAGGTGCATGACACCATCGGAGAAGAGCTCTGTGTGGACTCCCAAATCCTTACGATCCCCCAGATAATGTAATACCGTATCGGCCACAGCTCCAATGCCCATCTGTAGCGTAGCCCCATCGGGTATGAGCGCAGCCGTGTTGCGTGCAATAGCTGTCACGACAGGACTGTGGGGATTATTGGACATCTTGAAGGACTGGAGCGGAGTCTCGGCCTCAACAATATAATCCAGATCGCTCACGTGGATAAAGGTATCACCAAGGATACGGGGCATTCGAGGGTTGATCTGGGCGACGATGGCTTTTGCCGACTCTACGGGCGTCTTCGCCAGACCCGTCTCCAGGCTAAAGGAGCAATAACCGTGCTCATCGGGGGGCGAGAGATGAGCAAAAGCTACATCCACAGGCAGCACGCCTCGCCCGAACAACACAGGGAATTCGGATAGCAGGACGGGCGTGTAATCGGCCCGTCTCTCCCAGATAGCTTCCCGCAGGTTCCGCCCAATGAACATCACGTTAGAACGCAAGTGCCCCGCCACCTCAGGCGCGGCCCACCCTGCAGGCCCTACCGTGAGTACCTGAGCAATCTCGACATCCTCCACGTTGGGCGCATAGGCTACCAACGCATCCACCAGGGCGGAGGGAACACTACAGTTCCCCGTCAGAAAGATGCGACAACCTGAGGCCACCGTAGCACCTATAGCCTCCTCAGCCGTCACAACCTTGCTACGATAATCAGCTCTCCAGGACATATTGCGTCTACACACACCTCATGGAACTCCGGAGACGTGGATCCACGAGATCTCCGTTTCGCATGACAACGGCACGTTTGAGCGCCGGTTCTTGCGCGAAGGCCGTCGCCGGGCCGATCTCCAATAACGTCTGGATATAGGGCCAGGCGGCGTTATTGAAAGCGTGAGTCGAGGTACGGGGCACCGTTCCAGGTACGTTAGGAACACAGTAATGAACGATGTCTTCCTCGATGTAAGTGGGGTTTTCAAAATCAGTAGGTCGACTGGTCTCAGCACAACCACCATGATCAATAGAGAAATCGATGAGGACCGCCCCCCGTCGCATGGTACGCAACATCTGTCGCGTAATAAGTTTCGGTGCGCACTCACCCGGAACCCGTACCGCGCCAATGACCACGTCGGCGAAGCGGGTAAGATAGGCAATGTTGAAATCGTGGGAGATCATAGTCGTAATCTGACCCTTGAAATGCACATCCAGGTAACGTAATCGCTCCAGAGTAGGACTCAACACGAAGACCTTGACACCAAGCCCGAGGAAAGCACGCGCAGCGTTGGTCCCCAATACGCCGCCACCCAGGATCACCACCTCGCCAGCAGAGACACCGGGCACACCATTCAGCAGGACGCCTCGCCCGCCGTTGGAACGCATGAGAAGAGACCCGGCGATGTAGGGGGAGAGTCGGCCAGCGACCTCACTCATCGTCTTGAGAACCGGGAAATCCTCCCCGTCGGGCGAGATCATTTCATAGGCTACCGCGGTGATCTGTCGCTCCGACAAGGCCTCCACCTCTTCGGAAGGAGCCGCCATGAGGCCGAGGAAGCCCATCACAATCTGCCCCCGGCGCATCCAATCGATCTCCTCCATGGTGGGGCGTAACACCTTGAGAATAAGATCCGAGCGATCGTAAAGCTCAGCCCCGTCATAAACAATCTTTCCACCCAGTCGCTCGTAGTCATAATCATCGAAACCAGCGGCCTCGCCAGCCCCGCTCTCCACGTAACAGGTATGGCCCCCATTCGTCAGGATACTGACACCCGCCGGCGTCAATCCTACACGCTCCTCTCCCGGCTGCCTTTCCTTGACGATGCCTATGTCCATTTCGTCGCTCCTTTCATGTGGAACTGTGAGTGTTGGGTACGATGGCTACATGCCCGATCGATAGAGAGCATATCACATTCACCATAGCACACAAGGGCAAGGGAGCAAAAGTGCCCAAACACCTTCTCCAGCACAACAAATGTCACCGCCTCCACCGGACTACAAAGTTCCCGGAGTCGGAAACGCAAGATTCTAAAACCTCAATCCGGGACAACACTTTCCACGCCGGAAGCGGGCCGCACCGTGTAAATACTCAGATCCCTATCAAACTCCGCAGCGTAGGCCTGGCGCAGGTGCTTCTCAACATCAGGGATAGCCTGCTCCGCGACCAGAGCAATGATACAACCGCCAAACCCGGCACCCGTGAGACGGGCACCGTAGCACCCCCTCACTTCCGATGCGGCTTCAACAAGTGTATCCAGCTCTGGAGCACTCACCTCGTAGTCATCGCGTAAACTGCGGTGGGCCTCCAGAAGCAGTGCCCCGGCCAGATCCAGGTCTCCTTGTTCCAAGGCCGAAACCACACGATGAACACGCTGATTTTCATGCACCACATGACGTGCCCGTCGGAAGAGGATCTCAGGCAATAGGTGACGGTGAGCCTCCAGATCCTCCAGCGTCACATCGCGCAGTGCCTTGATCTGAGGAAATACCTCCTGCAACATCCCTACCGCCTGTTCGCATTGAGCGCGGCGCTGATTATATTTAGAGGCAGCCAACGAACGGCGCACACCACTATCGGCTACCAGAACCGCCACTTCATCAGGCACGGGGACGTACTCCCGATCCATGCTCCGCGTGTCGAGGAGCATGGCATGCCCGGCCTGACCACCGACGCTAATCATCTGATCCATAATACCACAGTTGACGCCCACGTATTCACGTTCCGCGCGTTGCGCCAGGCGCGCGAGATCGGTGTCAGCAAGATCCCACCCGGCAAGGCACGCCCAGGAATAGGCGAAAGCTACCTCCACCGCTGCCGACGAGGACATGCCAGCCCCCACCGGGACATCAGAGGTGAGAACGCCCTCCATGCCGGGAGGTGTCAGATCCCGCTCCAGAAAGGCCCAGACGATGCCCCGAGCATAATCGCTCCACCCCCCATTAGAAGCCGGGACGCGATCCGTTGAGAAAGCAACCTCGTCGCCTCCCATGTCCAGGGCCCGAATACGGGCTTCGGCATCGCGCCGTGCGGCGACCGCGACCCAGGCTGCGCGATCGACGGCCATAGGAAGGACAAAACCATCATTGTAATCGGTGTGTCCGCCAATGAGATTTATTCGACCCGGGGCTCGAACCACGAGATCGGGCTCGCGGAGAAAACGGGCGCGGAAGGCCTGCGCAACCTTGCTTTTGAGCGGATGGACGTTCAATGAGACCTCCTCAGATACAACGCATAATACGGATAAAAACGGGCCTGGCTTCTCGTGGTCGGTAAATCATCATCACGACAGAAGACCTCAAGGCCCCACACCTTCTTCAATCTCCGGCAAAATACCTTCACTGGTAAGCACCTCCAGCAGGCGTTCACGATCCGATTCACGGATCAGGGCCACCCTCGAACCCAGCTGCTCCTGGATAAGATCACGTACAGCTTCATAGGTCAGCAGATCAGGGTCCTGCACACGCAGGATCCAACCTCGGGCCAGCTTCACCCGTTCACCTGCGCGGTAAGTATGCTCCAATCCCTTACGTAAGCCCGAGGGCAACGGTTCACCCGCCGCCTCCTCTAGAAATTCCTCGATGCGTTCCAGAGATATACGTTGCCGCCGCGCACGGGCCAGAGAGCGAGGTGTTAGCCGGAAGTGATGAGGGATACCAGACCCCGTCACTGTAGCGACACGGCTCAATTGGAAGCGTTCATAGCGGCGGGCAGAAGGGACAATGAGCAAGCCGCCAGGATGCACCTTCAACGGAGAAGGATCAGCCAGCTGGGGCGGTTCCTTCAGATCAAGGAAAGCAGCCCCCGCCTCAGAAAGCCGGAAGCGGTCCGGTGGTAGATGGGGATTGCTCTGGCCCAGATCCACCAGCCCCAGCCAGCTTAAAGGTCCAACCACCAGGAAGGTTAGCAAAGCCCCTTCTACCATCTCCCAGGCTTCGAAGCCCCGCAGGGGCGTGCTGGTCAGAGTGTCGCGGAGGCTCCAAGTCTCGTAATCACCATTGGGCCGGAGGAAATCGGGCATGTGTTCCTCGGCATGGGTCACAAAAGCGTCGATGGCGTACCAAATCCCCGGCGTGCAGAGTGCGAGAAGCTCAAGGAAATTCTCGCGGGTGACCAACGGATCGTTGGGCCAGCCTAAAACCGCGTCGGATTGAAGTGTAGGCACAGCAGCCAGGTCATTCCAATGCTGGCTCTTCTGCCAGGCCCTTGCCAGAGCCAGCCACTGTGTCCAACGATCCGCACGCAGCCAAGCCAACATGGGCTCAGGTACCGGGCGCAGGTGTTCCCGTTCATCCACAGAGATCCACGACTGCTCGTAGGCCAATGCCTCAAGCAACGCCAGTCGCGGCACTGCAGGCGCGTGTAGTCGCGATAGAAGCGCTTCACGGCGCCGCGTGGGCCAGATACCCTCCTCTGTCGGCCTGACCACCTCGTTCTGGAGCATCGACCATAACGTCACCAGATCGTCTGCAAGGGTATCCTCACCCGGGCGGATCTGAAGCGGCGCTGATGCGGGTTCGGGTGCCGGGATCTCCAGAGGCGGTGGTGTCGGCAGGTAGAGTCTAAGATCTTCCGGTACGAAGGCCATCTCCAGAGCAACACCAGTAGGCCCCACGGTTGAAGTACGATGGACAAACCCCCGATACCAGAGATCTTCCGTTGGGGATATGGGATCGCGCCAAACTTCCTCTCGCTCCAGACGTCCCGGCCCGATGTTACGCACCTGCCCCCACCGTCGGGTGAAAGCGGGCCAGGGCATGGCCCCATCCCGACGGAGAAGATCCTCCAGAGCAGCACGGGAATCGGAGGGGAGTGCATCCCAGGCACGCTCCGCCGCTTCAGCCCGGGCCATGGCGTCGGTCAGCTCGGCAGCCAGGTCGATGCGACGCTCGCCAGCCAACGTGATATCCCACTGGCGGGCGATCACCCGCAGATGTGCGGGTTCACTATCGAGCAAGGCCTGGTAGAGTGTACGCAGGGACATAGTATTTCGTGAGGTATCCCGATCTCTCTCATCAACGAATCAACGGTTTGCCAGTTGATTATATCCGGGGCAGGCGAACGCGCAACTTGCGACCACCGGATTCACAGGTACCATAAGGAGCATGAGAGAGCCACGGATGGAATACTTCTGAGAAAATAGAATATCAAGGAGTCAACCATGAAACTACTGCTTTCCGGTAATGAGGCTATCGCTTTGGGCGCCTGGGAGGCGGGCGTCCAATATGCATCGGCCTACCCAGGTACACCCTCAACAGAAATCCTGGAGAACTTTGCCCGCTATCCTGGTATCAGAGCGGAGTGGGCCAGCAACGAGAAGGTAGCGCTGGACAACGCTATCGGCGCCTCTTTTGGCGGAGCGCGGACGCTGGCAGCGATGAAGCACGTGGGCGTCAACGTCGCTGCCGACAGCCTCATGTCGGTCTCCTATACCGGCGTGCAGGGAGGGCTGGTACTGGTGAGCGCTGACGATCCCGGTGCCTTCTCCTCGCAGAACGAGCAGGATAACCGCCAGTACGCCCGCTTCGGCAAGTTCCCCTGTATTGAGCCCTCAGATAGCGAGGATGCGCGACGCTTTGTCGGCATAGCGCTAGAGGTGAGTGAGCGTTTCAGGACCCCGGTTATGCTCCGCACCACCACCCGCCTCTCCCACTCCAAATCTGCGGTGGATGCCAAGGTCCCGGAGAAACGGGAGTTCGAACCTCTCCCCAAGTTCAAGCGGGAAGAGGAGGTCACCCGGGTTATCATCCCGGCCATCGCACGCAAACGCCATCCGGAGATTGAGAAACGACTGCTTGAGATAGCCGAGTGGTCGGCCACAACCGGTTTCGAGACGGGCCTCAACCGGATCGAGTGGGGTGATAAGAGCCTGGGAATTGTGACCACAGGCATGGCTTACCAATATGTGCGCGAGATCTTCGCCGGCTATTCCATCCTCAAGCTGGGGATGAGTTATCCCCTGCCCCTGGAGAGGATTCGCGAGTTCGCCCAGGAGGTTGAAGAGCTCATCGTCGTCGAAGAGCTGGACCCCTTCATCGAGGATCAGTTAAGAGCGGTGGGTATTGAGGTCGTCCATGGCAAGGATATCTTCCCCATGTGCGGAGAACTGACACTGGCGAAGGTCCGGCAGGGCGCTCTGGAGGCCGGGTGGTCGGCCGCCGCGGAACCGGAGCCGGTGAAGCCCGTGGACGACGAGGTAGCCATCCCACCCCGCCCCCCGGCCCTCTGTCCCGGATGTCCTCATCGGGCTTTCTTCTACAACATGCGACGGCGGCGGGCCAGAGCCGTCATTGCGGGTGATATCGGTTGCTACTCCATGGGGGTACTGCCCCCCTTTGAATCCATGGACATGCTCATCTCCATGGGCGCCAGCGTGGGAATGGCCCACGGCTTCAAGCAGGCAGGAGGGCAGGAATCCGCGGTCGCTACCATCGGCGACAGCACCTTCTTCCACTCCGGGATGGCACCCCTTGCGGCCGCCGTCTATAATCGCGCCAACATCACCGTCGCCGTGCTGGACAATCGCATCACGGCCATGACGGGACAACAGGATCACCCCGGTACAGGTACAACGCTACAGGGGGAAGAGGGCGCGTACATTGACATCGCCGACGTGGTACGGGCGATGGGCGTGACCTTTGTCGAGGAGGTGAACGCCTGGAAGGTAGATGAGATCGGCGCAACGTTGAAGGC
>JBNGDR010000066.1:0-8811 GCA_049975685.1 Anaerolineae bacterium | reverse complement strand
GATGGGATCGTTTTCAACGTCGCCTTCGACATCGGCGATTTCTGGATGCCCGCCTGGGCGCTGGCCTGGGCCGGATAATTCTGTTGCCCGCCAACGAGATGCGATGATTCCCATTCGCGACAGCATCCCCACACGGCGCTTCCCGTGGGTCACCATCCTGCTCATCGTGGTGAACACGGGGATCTTTCTACTGGAGTTCCTGTTGGGGCCTCTGGCGGAGAATCTGATGTACACCTTCGGCTTCGTGCCCGCGCGGATTGTCGCCGAGTGGACGAATCCCTTCGTCCTGCTGACGCTCTTCACCTCCGCCTATCTGCACGCCGGCTGGGCCCATCTTATCGGCAACATGCTCTATCTCTGGATCTTCGGGAACAACATCGAGGACAATATGGGACCGGGACGCTTCTTCGCCTTCTACACCCTCTGCGGTGTGATAGCCACGTTGGCCCAGATCGCCGCCGCGCCCCAATCGACCCTGCCGGGCATTGGGGCCAGTGGTGCCGTCGCCGGGGTGCTGGGTGCCTACCTCCTCCTCTATCCGCAGGCCCGGATCGAGGTGCTGGTGCCCTTCTTCTTATTCTTGACCTTCACCGTACCGGCGATTTTCGTGCTGGGCGGCTGGTTTCTCATGCAATTCTTCAACGGGTTGGCCTCATTGAACGTGACCGCGCAGACGGGAGGCGTGGCCTGGTGGGCACACATCGGCGGCTTCGTCGCCGGGATGTTACTGCTCCCCATTTTCCGCGAGAGAAAGCCGCCCGTTCCCTACGTCTACGATATCTACGGTCGGCCCGTCCGCCAGTGGCGGACGCGGGACGACGACCGCTGAGAAAACGCGTGAACATTGGAACATGCAAACGTCAACACCGGAGCAGACTAAGCGCCCGTTAGGCTACTCCCTGGTTCCCGTTCCCTGAATTCTCGGAGGAGTGCCAGATCTGCGCCAAGCCTTTAACGTTCAACTTTCAACCCGAAACTTTCAACTGGTTTCTTAAGGAGTGATTTATCTTGAAGCACGATAAGCGAATTCGTCAGAACCTGGCATCCATACGCGACCGCATCGCCGAAGCGGCCCTGAGTGCGGGGCGCCACCCCTCCGAGGTGCAGCTGGTGGCCGTGAGCAAGTATTTCCCCATAGAAGCAGTGATGGCCGCACGGGCCTACGGCCAACGGGACTTCGGAGAGAGCCGCCCCGAGGAGGGCGCCGAAAAGATCCCGCAGATCGCCCAGGCTCTACAAAATGACGATCTCATCTGGCACATGATCGGTCACGTGCAGAGCCGCAAGACCGACATGGTCGTGGAGCACTTCGACTGGGTGCACTCCCTGGATCGCTACAAGTTCGCCAGGAAGATGAGCCCTCGCGCGGTAGAAGCCGGGCGGAAGATCCCGGTTCTCATCGAGTGTAACGTCTCCGGCGAAGCCAGCAAATACGGCTACCAGCTTGCCGGCTGGGAGGAGAGCGAGGAGGTTCGGGAACACTTCTTCAAGCAGGTGGAGGCGCTCGTTGACATGCCCGGCATGCGCATCGAGGGGTTGATGACCATGGCCCCCCTCACCGACGATCCCGAAACGGTACGTCCCGTCTTCGCCTCACTGCGAGCGCTGCGCGAGGTATTGCGGGAACGCTTCCCCCGGCTGTCGTGGCGCCATCTCTCCATGGGGATGACGGACGACTTCGAGGTGGCCGTGGAGGAGGGATCGACCCTGGTTCGTATAGGCCGGGGGGTCTTCGGTGAGTACGGAAGCTGGGATCTAAAGGATGAAGGATGAAGGCGGAAGGATGAAGGGGATCAGCGATTCAGCGATAGAACGATACAGCGATAGAGCGAGGGAATGATAGGACGAATGTCTGTCCGTCGTCAGTCGTCCGTCGTCAATCGTCCGTCATCCGTCGTCCGTCGTCATTCGCCATTTTCGAGGGAGGGTTATGACCGTCGTTATCTACTGGATTACCCGCATTCTGAATATCGTGGTAAGCGTGATGGGTTTGGCGCTCTTCCTGCGGGCCGTGCTGCCCTTTTTCCGCGTGCAGCCGCAGAACCCGGTGATGCGCGTGCTGACGACACTTACCGATCCCCTGGTGCGCCCCATCCGGCGCGTCATGGGGGGCAGCGGCATCGTCTGGACGGGGCGGAGCTACGTCGACCTGGTACCGCTGGTGGCCATCTTCGTGATCTGGCTGGCGCAGGCTGTCATCGTGCGCCTGTTGAGCTGGGTCGCGGCGCCGCCTCTCTGGATCCTCAGCCCGGGGGAGGACCTGGGAAGATGGCTGGCAGGGATCATCAACCTGCTCTTTCAGATCTACGCTTTTCTCCTGCTGGTCCGTGTCCTTCTGGAGTGGATCAACGTCTCCTATACGCAGCCCCTGATGCGCTTCCTGTGGGACGTCACCGAGCCGGTATTGGCGCCCATCCGGCGCCGGTTACCCGTCTTCGCGGGGCTGGATTTCTCACCCATCGCCGCTATCCTGCTGCTGACCGTGGTCCAGGCCCTATTGGTGGCCCTCGTCCAGACCATCTTCTGAGTTCTTCTTAATCAAGTTCCCCCAGCAGATCCTCCAGGGCGACCTGGGCGTCATCCTCCCCCTTGAGGAAGAGGCGAACGTGGTTCTGGCGCTCATAGGTCGTCATCAGCCCCACCGGCATAGGGCGATCGGGCGCAATGAAACGAATCCAGCGCAGATCCGGATATTTGCCCTCCCGGCGCTCGGCCTCCAGCAACAGATAGTCGCGCCAGACGATCTCGGTGAGCATCATATCCAATGCGGGCTCAAAGGCGGTCCAGAGGCGCTGGGGGATGGCGAGCAGCTCGTCCTCCAGTGAGGGTAGACTACGGCTCTTCCAGGTGCGGACGGGGCGCCCGGGCCAGGGGGCCATGAGCACCACCACGATCTCCGTCGCTCCCAGCTCCAGCGCCTTGCGGAAGGGGGTATTGGCAATGGCGCCGCCGTCCAGGTAGGTGTAACGGCCTATCTTCGTGGGTTCGTACCACAGAGGGATGCTGCAGCTGGCTTTGACGGCTTCTATGCTGATTCCCCGTGCATCGCAGTTGGTGAAGTAGACCAGCTGCCGCTGCTCGGTCTCCACCGCCGTGATCCAGACCTCGTAGGGGGATTCCGGCCCGTTGAGGACCTCGGGTATCAGCCAGGGGCGCCCCTGCCACTTCTCGCCCTCACCGGCGAGTGTCTTCGGCAGCGGTGTCGTGTCGAAGACGTGTTTACCGCCCCGCACCAGATTGTCGATGAAGACGTCGTCGGCACGCATCTTCTGCACGTCCTCGGTCTCCAGATCGAGCCAGCGGTCGCGCAATCCGGGGAGAGGGATGCCCGAGCCCAGGGTCGCCGCGTTCACCGCGCCGATGGAGGTGCCGACGAGCAGGTCGGGACGCCATCCCACCCCTTGCAGGTAGGTCAATACGCCGATCTGGTAAGCGCCACGTCCGCCGCCACCGGAGAGCACCAATGCACGCTTCGCAGTTTCTTTCATGATTCTCCTCCCTTCACTTTCCTCAATTCCAGGCCGGCGCGGGCGAGCAGATCCGGGAGTCTCCGGACGAGGTTCTTGTTGAGCTCTTGGGTCTCTTCCGAGAGATCTTCCCAGTCCACGAGCAGAGGGTTCTTCTTGCGATCGTTGTCGCGCTCGGGGCCGTGCGTCCACCCCTGGCTTTGCCGCTCTCTGCGCCAACGCTCGTGCTCCATCCGGGCCATCTGCTCGATCTCCTCCTCGGTGAAGGTCACCGGCTGGATCTCCCGGTTCCAGCGGGAGACGACAGCGTAACCCACCGCGTCGAGTTTCACCGCTATGTGATCGGCTTCGCGCCGGCACGACTCGCGGTCCGCTTCGTCGAGATCGGCCCAGGGAACCACCGCCGATGGGGACGTCCCCCCGGTCTGCGTCAGATATCCCTCTTCGTGAAGAGCCTGGGCGAGCCACTCGTGGGTACCGTTGAAAACCTGCTTCGAGGTGAAGCTTCGATCCAGGAGCCCGAAGGTGTGAAGGTTATCGAAGCTGCCCCCGCCGGTCCCCAGACCGTGGAGCAGGTGGGCCAATCCGCCATCCTGTTCCATGCGCACCACGAGAGGTATTCTGCACATCCCCAGTCGCTGGTGGAGGGTAAGCGCCGTGGAAAGCGCCAGCCCCTCGTCATCGAGGCAGACGTAGATGCTGGTGATGTCGCACTGACCCTGCTCGTCAGTGAGGAAGGCCGCGCGCTCGAACTCCGGCGACCCCACGTCCATGGATAAGGGGATAAGATGGCAGTCCCTGGCAAGCTGAGGATGGCGGATGTTCAGCGAAGCCACCCTCTGTTCGGCATCTCGATCGACGACGGTGACCCTCAGCTGCTCGTTCTGTCCCCCCTGGGCCCACAACCTGCCGGCCTGCGCGATGAGACTCTGCCCCATCTGGCCCAAACCGACGACCAGGATGTGAGGCTCCGGGGTATCCGCCCCACCGGAGGGCGGGTATCGATTCAGCAAAGCCTGTGCACCCGAATCGAAGACATTGAAGAGGTTGAGCCGGAAGGTTCCCCCCTTCCCGGCGAGAATCTCCCGATCTCGCAACAGACCGCAGAGCTGGGGATCGACGAGGTGCACGGTGCATCCCAGAGGTTTATCCCTGCGTCCCTTCGACATCTCGTAGCCGAGTACGGCGATCTCGGCGTTGTCACTGTCATTGCCCACCACCGCGATAAGGTGTTGTGCGCTGTGGATACGTGCTCGTTCCAGCGCCTGGGGGCTCGTGGCATCCCCCAGGAGGACAACGATGCCCGCAGAGCGGGCGACTTCGATGAAAGGATTGTCCTCATCCATCTCGATGACCGCGACCTGTTTGCCCGATCCGGTGAACTCGGTCGCCAGACGATAACCCTTCCGTCCCAATCCACAAATGACGATGTGGTCTCGGAAGAATCTCAACCGAACGATCTGGAGCTGTTCCCGGAAGATGAGGGAGAGGGTCTGGAAGGCGGTGTACGCGGCCGTCGCCGGCGCCAACCAACGCGCAATCTCCAGCGCCAACCCCGCGCGCTCCTCAACGGCGCCGGATTCGAAGGTGAAGAGCTGAAAGCTCAGGTAGAGAAGGTTCCACGGAGGGCGTTCCTCACCGAGGGCGGCGAAGTAGCGGTCGAAGCCTACGTAGCCCAGAAGCAGGGCGATGAGCCACAGTCCACCAATGATGAACCAGCGGTAGTCCTTCCAGAACTCCCGCACACCTCGCGCACCTCTGATCTCCGGTCGTAGCTTGGTCATCTGCATACCTCTTATTATATCCCACCTCCACGTCTCGGGGCGAGCTGGGTCATTCCCACGACACGTCTATTCACGCTTGACGTGGATTGCCAAATCCACGTCTGTGAAGCGTCTGTCAAACTCCGATGGAATCTGGCGCTCCCCTTCAAGCAAGAAGAATGATCTCCGCACACTCCCAGGCAACGACGAGGTGTGAGAGGTGGCTAAGCATCCCTTCGTCCGCGATGGGCTCCTCCTCGACGAGCCATTCCGTGATGCCCGCATGCAGCCAGCCATTGACGTCCCACTCGGGACCGTGCTTCTCGGGATGAACCACCACATAGTCGTAGCCCCGGAAGCGCGTGCCCTCGTTGGTCGCGAGCTTCGCGTGGACCGGCCCCTCAACGTGCAATCGAGATCCGGGTTCCAGACTGCCGAACCCAGATCTTTGGATGCAAGCCTCCTCATCGAATTCGTCCCAGACATTGGCGGCGTAAGTTTGAAAGGAGTAGAGCAGGAGGTGCTGGAGCCCGGGAAACGCCCTGGCGTCATCGGGCGCGAGTTGTACCTTGAGGACAAAGAAGGGCGTGTAGATATCTCGTTCGCGCACCGTATCGCCCCATCTGACGTTGAAGCCCGCTTCCAACGACCTCACCGTGGCGGTAAATTCCATCCGGCGCTCCTTCCCTGTTTGCGTCCGCCGAAAGTCTAGATAAAAGGCGGCGCGTTCAGGCCCGCGTAACGAGCCTGAAGCGCCGAACCCCCTGCCAGAGCGGACTCTTCACGCGAGACCGCTCCGGGTCTCTATACCGACGGTTGGTATGTCTAGCCCATCATCTCCTTGATACGATCCATCTCTCGCACGCCGCCCCAGCGCTCCCTGATCCGCTCGTCGTAATTATCCGCGGTCTGGCCGACGGCGAGGACCGATGCCTTGAGCTCTCCCTTGTCGCAGGTGGAGCCGACGATGCTGTGCTCGAAGAAGATGTCCCCATCGTTGTCGATGCCAAAGGCGCCGAAGCGCATCCGGTGATTCTCCTGTAACAGGAACTTGAGGAGATCGGGGGCCAGCTCGGCGCCGTAGACCACGTAGGCCCGCACCAGGACGACCGAATCGTCGTCTCCCCAGGGGGTGACGGCGACGTGCGTCAACGTCGAGCCCGCACGCAGCAAGAAGACCGGGCGGTTAGGTACGACCTTGGCCATCTCCCCGAAGACGCTCTGCACGTGCTTCTTGACCTTGTTATAGCCCTCCTCGTGAGCCTTTGTCTTGAACTCAATCTGACTCTCCTGTCCAGACCCGAACATTTCCTTCCTCCTTGTAATATGAAAGATGTACTGTGCCTGACTCATTCAGATACGGAACCAGCAAGGGGAGCACCTCCTCTTCCAGGAGGCGTTCTCCCTGTGTAAGATCTCCCATCTTGCGAATGGATTCCGCCAGCCATTCCACGAAGTTATCGTCCCACGCCACCTCCAATCCCTGCTGTCGATACCGATCCATGATTTCTGGCAGTACCCAGGCCTTCACCCAGCGTTGCACCCGCTCTGCCGTGAGTTTATCGGGCCACCACGAGACGTCAATCTCTTCCACCAGATCCGGCAGGAGCAGCGAAGAGAGATCCGGGGCCTCCGCCTCGGGCGTCATCTCTTCCGATTCCTCGTCCGCCAGGAAGCCCAGGGGGCGGGCCGCAGCCCGCTTCTCCGTGGTGACAGTCATCACAACGGTAGCGTCGCTCAGATAAACCCGACGCCCCCGATTGTCGGTGAAGTAACCGGAGCGGAAGGCCTGCGCGAGGAACTCCTGCGCCTGCGGATGGCTCACCTCCACGTTCTTGAAGAGGAGCACCGACCAGGGCTGTTGGGCCAGCTCCAGCTGAAAACCCACCGACTGATCGTGGCCGACGTAGCCCGGAGGGGCCCCGACAAGCCAATTGACGTCTGATGCGTGGGTAAAGCGCGACATATCGATCTCAATGACCCGGTCGCGCGAGCTGAAGAGAGCCTGTGATAGAACCGCCGCCGTCAGCTCTGGCACCTCCCCGGAGGTGTCGGCGACGAGGAGCACGGCGTTGGGACGGGCCGGGTCCACGTCCAGCCCGCGCATGGTCACCTCCAGCCGGTTCACCACCTGGTCGGCGGCAGCGGCAGGACAGAAGGCCTGGGCGACGAGATAATCCTTCACCTCGCCTAGACGGTGGGTCAGCTCGCTTCCCAGATCAATGGGAATGCCCACCATGCGTTCGGCAACGTCGTGGACCACCGCCGAGGTGACCTCGTCCAGCCCCTGGAGCGTCGCGTGAGCGGCGCACTGCTCAAAGACGTCGATGGCCTTGTCTGGGAAATACCGGTTACGCAGATACTGCTGCGCCAGCAGCACGATGAGGCGCAGGGCTTCGTCAGAGAAATCTACGCCCTGCTTCTCACGGGCGCGCTCCCGAAGCTTCTTCAGAATCTCCAGGGTGGCGTCGGCGGAGAGCTCCTGAACCCGCAAGGGCTGGAAGCGCCGCTCCAGAGCGCGATCCTGCTCGATGAATTGGTGGAACTCGGCGTCGGTGGTAGCACCAATGCAGGCGATCTCGCCCCGGGCCAGAGCCGGTTTCAAGAGACTGCCCACGTCGGAGACCTGCCTCATGCCACCACTGCCCACAATGGTGTGCACCTCGTCGATGAAGAGCACAATGCCGTCCTGACTGGCCTCCTTCAGCAGCGTCTGCATCCGCTCCTCCAGCATGCCCACGCGACCGGCACCGCTGACCAGCGCGGAGGCCTGGATGGCAAAGAGACGAACGCCTTGCAGGGGCGGCGGCACCGTTCCCGCCACGACCTGCTGGGCCAGGCCCTCGATGATGGCCGTCTTTCCCACACCCGCCGGACCGACCAGGAGGGGATTACGTTTTGTCCAGCGACAGAGCGTCTCCATGGCCGCCTGAAGCTCCATCTCACGCCCCAGGATTTTGGGAAGTTTTCCCTCAATCGCCTCCTGGCATAGATCGCGCCCGAAGTGCTCCAGCGTGGGGGTCGGTTGGCGAGCCCGGGGCCGGTAGGTATCCGCAGTCGCTTCCCCGGATGCAGCGCTCTCCTTCGCCGGCTCTCCGGCGGCCGGCATTTTTGCCGACTCCTTCGCGGCCGCGACCCCCGTGGTGACCGAGGGTGACGGCGTGCTGACGGCGGCCGGCTGGACAAGGAGTGCCCAGCCATCGTGCTTGAGAAGGATGGCTGCCAGATCTCGTTCCGAAACCTCCTCTTTGCCCGCCCCCTCCGCGCGCTCCACGGCCTCCTTCAAGAGCGCCTGTGGTTCAATGGGCTCCCCAATCTCTCCCTGCTTGAGGCGCTGCTCCAGCCGCCGACGATAATCATCCGCCTTAAGACCTGAGGCGAGAGATTCGGCCATGGCTCCATGGCGCTCCAACAATGCCAGGAGGAAGTGATGCAATCCGGGTTCCTTGTGACCGTGGCGGTCGGGGATCTTGAGGGCCTCATTCCAGAAAAGACGAGCACCGGGCTTTAACCGTTCTAGTTGTTCCATATAATTATCTCCTTGTAAATGCAGGGATCAGGGACCTGGGATGGGATTAGGC
>JBNGDR010000065.1:0-8813 GCA_049975685.1 Anaerolineae bacterium | reverse complement strand
TCTGGGAAGAGTCGCCGAAGCCTCACGCCTCCCCGGCTAGAGGCGCCGTCAGCTGGCACGCCCTATCTCTCTCTGCCTGATGACATTCGATGTAGTCTTTCAGCGTGGGGAGCCCAGTGAGCTTCTCGCGGAAGAAATTGTTCACGATATTGATCACCTCAGCACGCGCGGCCCGTGCCTCGGGACTGAGCGCCTCACCGCTCTTCTGCTCCGTCAAACTGTCACGCAAGCGAAGCAGGTGGCGGACAATCTCCGTCTCTCGATCCCCTTCCAGGGCGTCGATGACCGAGACGATGAGATCGTCAACCTGATCTATGAGATCCTCCATAGAGATGCTGGCATCGGGTCGCGCGGCTTCATCGACAGTGCGGATGAGAGCCCACACCTGATAGAGCATCGTCGTGGGTTCATCGAAGAGCTCCCGCAAGAAGATGGCTTCCTCATAATGTCCCGTGAGTCGAAAGACATTATACATTCGCTTGGCGGCCTTGGCATAATTCGCCGGGTCGTGGATGAGGTACTTGTGTACCTCTCTCTCCAGTGAAGTGACGTACTCATCCAGAGCGTTGGCGGAGACGTGGCGCACCAACTTGGAGAAGATGGGCACGGATTCGGTCTCCAGGTAGACCTCCTGGAAATAGGGGTCGAGATAGCCATCCAGGGGGATGATGGAACCATCCGGCGCTTCCCAGGTAACGTCCAGCATGTTGCTGACGTTAGCCAGCTTCTTACGAACAGGATCGGCGACCACCCAGTCTAACTTGCACCAGCCGGGGTCCTGAGCCGCCACCTCCCACTCAATCGTCACCGGTGTGCCATCGGCGTGGAAGGCCTCGATCTTTCCATCATCGATCTCTGCCGGTGTCCAGGAGATAGGTGAACCGGGTGCCATAGTCCTGTCCCCCCTAACCACCTCCCCGGTGTAGGACCCCATCTTGACCTCCATAAGCTGGTAGGTAGGGCCCTTGCGCCTCTCCAACGCCTTATCGCGCAGGATCTCCGCCAGGATCTGGCAGGCTTCCTCGCGTGTCTCAGCCTTGATATTCACGCGCTCGAAGAAATCGGCGTCGCCAGGATAGGTCTGGATCTTCGACTGTGCCGCCGATCCCGATAGGGCCAGCGCGGTCTCCACCTTACCAGGGCGATCCTCAAACTCGACAATCTCGGCTAACTTCCGGAAGTAATCGAGTTCCTCGGGACTGAAATCTAACATACTCACCCGGTGCCCAAAGATACCCCGGCGAACGTCCACGACGACGTCGGAACCTGCACCGCCAGCAGTCATTGCCATCAACCACTGCTCTGCTTCTTCCTGATCCATCTCGATACCCAGCTGCCTGGCAGACTCAACGATTTTCTCCAGCGCCCGAGCAGCTACGTCAGCTCTATTCTTTTTCATGATCTTGCTCCTTATTGTTTGTTTTCCAATCCATTGATAAGAGATAGGATAAATGGGTTCTGGAAAGAAGCATCTTCCACAATTAGAAGCAAGTCGAATACTGACCCTCTACCGAAAAAGGCTCAGAAATCGGATTCTTTACACCTCCTCACATCTAATTACTCGGATTTCAAAACACTACACGCCGTATCCATCTGCGAAAAACCCTGTTTCTATTCAAGCCCGTGCTGGACGAGCCTCGCCGATAGGCTGGCATCCCGGCTTGGGTGGCTCAGGGATGGATAGAAGCCGCCCATAGGCATACGGGACCAATAACAACATGATCACCGCTCCCAGGACACCGGGTGCCCAGGTTCCCAGTTGATCGATGAGTGTCCCACCCGTTATGGGAGCGATAACCCGTGCCAGACTGCCCATAGAAGCGGCAATCCCCAGCACGCCGCCCGTCTCCTCTCGTCGGGCCACCTTGCTCAGCAGACTGCTGATAACGGTGTTAAGAATACCCGTAGAGAGCGAGATGGGCGCCAGAACAATAAGTAGAAACCAGACGCTGGGGGCAAAGGCCCAGCCCAGTAATCCCAGAGGGAGAAGACTCACGCCCACAAAGGCGATGGCCCGTTCGTTGAAACGGCCGGTCAGCTTCCCAATACCCCATCCTTGAATAACGACGATAAGCATTCCCACGTAGGTGAGGATGTAGCTGGTGTTCTGAGACTGGAGATCGAAGCGGTAGAGAGCATAGGTCGAGAAGATCGATTGGAACATGGTAAAGGCCAGAGATGAGACCAGCTGGACGACGAGCAAAGGCCCCACGCAAGGCCGTCCCAGGGCCTCGCGTAATCTAGAGAGTCTGAATCCTCGACGCCGATCCTCGACCGCGCCTTTACCTCGCTCCTCGACAGGCAGGGATTCCGGGAGCCATAACAAGACGCCGATAAGATTCAGAAGGGCAAGGCCGGCGGCGGCGAAGGCCGGGCGAGCGTAATTGCCACCGTAGCTCAAGATACCGCCGAGCGCCGGACCAAAGATGAAACCCAGGCCGAAGGTCGCGCCGATTTTACCCATGCTGCTGGCACGGTCTTCCTCACCGGTGATATCCGTGACGTAGGCGCGGGCCAGAGATACATTACCTCCCAGTAGACCATCAAGCGAGCGGCTCAGGAAGAGCATCCAGATGGAATTAGCGAAGCCCAGTAACAGAAAACTGGCGATGGTCCCCAGAATACTGACGATAAGGAGGGGCCGGCGCCCGTAGCGATCGGAGAGGCGTCCGATGATAGGCGCACCGATGAGCTGGGTGACAGCGTTCGAAGCTGCCAGTAAACCGATGAGCGTGGCATTGGCACCGAACTCGTCGGCATAATAGGGCAGCAGGGGCAGGATCAGACTGAAGCCCAGGACGTCGACAAAGACAAAGATGAGAATCTGGATCATCCGCTTACGCATGTAATCTCCTGTAAGATAGTTAATTCTCCTCAGCTGCGCGCCGGTACGCGACCAGCGTTCGCTCCCGTGCTTCGCTATGGTCGACGATGGGAGCAGGGTAATCCTCACCAATAACACATCCCGCCGCCTGTTGGACATCGTGAGGCATGGTCCACGGCTCGTGGACATACTCCAGCGGTACATCCTCCAGCTCCGGCACCCAACGACGGACGTAATCACCCTTGGGATCGTGTTTCTTACCCTGTGAGACGGGGTTGAAGATGCGGAAGTAAGGCGCCGCATCAGTGCCCGTCCCCGCCGCCCACTGCCAACCTCCGTTGTTCGCAGCCGGATCCCCATCGACGAGCTGCTGCATAAAGTAGCGCTCTCCCCACTGCCAGTTGATGAGCAGATCTTTGGTGAGAAAGGAAGCCACGATCATACGGGCGCGATTGTGCATCCAACCCGAAGCTCGCAGCTGGCGCATACCGGCGTCGACGACGGGATATCCCGTCTTCCCCTCCCGCCAGGCCTCGAAATCCGCCTCATCGTTCTTCCAGGCAAGGCCCTGATATTTCTCCCGGAAGCTCTCCCGCCGTACCCGGGGATGATGGTAGAGAATCTGCCCGTAGAACTCCCGCCAGACAAGCTCGTCAAGCCAGGTCCGAGCGCCCCGTTCTGCACCCTGTGACGCAGCCTCCCGCGCCGTAACGATGGCCTCCCGTACTGAGAGCATCCCGAAGCGCAGATAGGGCGAGAGGCGTGAGGTGGCGTCCTGATCCATCCGGTCACGACCTTCATCATAGTCGGGCATCTTCTTCTCGGCGAAGACCTTGAGTCGCCTCCGTGCCTCCCTCTCGCCCGGGGGGAAGGGCACGGAATCCGGCAGCACCGGGGCGCCGGGGATCTCGTCGCTCTCGACTTCCGGAGCAGGGAGGCGATCGGGGGCCGGGGCAAGATCGTCGCGCATGGGCGGAGTGAGAGTCGACCAGCGCCGCCTATAGGGGGAATAGACGACGTAGAAGCCGCCGTCTGCCTTGCGAACGGCGTCGGGCGGATGCGCTATCAACCCGGACATCAATTGTAGCGGCAATCGATCCGCCACCCGACGGTCGCGGCGTTGCGCGTAGGGTGAGATGTCCGCCTCGGCGAAGATGGTGTCGGCGCCCGATTCGTCCAGCAGTTTTTCCAGTGTCGCTTCGGGGCGACCGTGCCTCACGATGAGGCGGCTCCCGCGCGCCTGAAGTGCGGCGTCCAGCACCCGCAGCCCTTCGAAAAGAAAGGCCTTACGCTTCTCACCAACGTAGGGCGACGTCTCGAGGAGGAAGGGATCGAGCACGAAGACGGGCACGATCCGGGTGGCGTGATCCAGTGCGGCTGTCAACGCCTGATTGTCGCTCAGCCGAAGGTCGCGTCGAATCCACCATAGCGCCGTAGTCATCTTCTCTTCACCAAAGTTATCTCTGCCCTGTCCCAGAGATCACGAGATCTTCGCGCTCATCTCATCCAGCGCTTTCATCTCCTCGTCAGTCAGCCGCCAGCCCAGCGCCTGGGCATTGGACTCAACGTGATGGGCGTTCTTCGCGCCCGGTATAGGGACGGTGCCTTTACAAACAAGCCAGTTCAATGCCACGTGAGCGGGTTCCTTGCCACCATGACCCGCACCGATCTCGCGCATCAACGCGATGAGGGGTTGAATCTCTTCCAGCCGCGAGGGCGGATAGAGACGGCGCCGTGGCCCAGGCGGAGGATTCTCCGGTGTATACTTCCCCGTCAACATCCCCTTCGCCAACGGACTGTAGGCAATGAGCGTGACGCCCAGATCACGACAGGCCTGCAATAGACCATCACGCTCGGGCTTCCGGTGCAGCAGACTATAGTTCACCTGGTTGGAGGCCAGAAGAACACCTCGTTCCGCCAGTGTGTTGTAAGTCCGCCCCATCTGTTCAACGTTGTAGTTGGAGACACCCACCGTCCGGGTCAACCCCTCGTCGACAGCGTCAGCCAGCGCCTCGGCCCATACCTCGGGGGATCGCAAAAAAAAGGGCTGATGGATCTGGTAGAGATCTGCCCTCTCCTGCCCCAGGCGTTTCAGGCTGGAGCGCAAGGCGCCCACCAGCTGACCTCGGGTAAGGCGCCAGGGAAAGGGAAAGAATTTCGTGGCGACAACGGCCCTCTCCCCCGACTCCTGGATGAAGCGTCCCAGCAACTTCTCCGACACTCCCATGCCGTAGACCTCCGCCGAGTCAAAGAAGTCGATCCCGACCTCAAGGGCGGCGTCAAAGGCAGCACGTGCGTCTTCGGCACTGTAATCACCACCAAAACCCCACATCACCCGGTCGCCCCATTGCCACGTGCCAATGCCCAGCGGTGAAATCTCTACCTCGGTCTTACCCAGTCGCACCTTCTCCATGTCAATTTACTCCTTTAAGGTCATCGATGGCCTGCCGGATAACCTGGGCGCTATTGTGCAGGGCATCCTGCTCCTCATCGCTCAGGTTGAGAGGCAATCGAACGATCACACCCTCTCCCCCCACCAGATGAGGCAGTGAGAGCGTGACATCCTTCACACCCGCCACCTCATCCGTGGGCGTGCAGACGGTGAGGATAGCCCGGTGATCGTGAACGATGACGTCAACAATGCGCGCCAGTGCCGCACCGACCCCATAGTAGGTTGCACCCTTAGCCTCAATAATCTGATAGGCCGCATTGCGCACATCTTCATCGATGGACCGCTGGATCGCATCGTTCATGGGGATGTCACAATGCTTGACGTAATCAGCCAGGGGCAGGCCCCCGATGTCCACGATGGACCAGGTCAATACTTCCGAGTCGCCGTGCTCCCCAATGACGTAACCGTGAACGTGCTGTGGATCAACGCCCAGGTGATTACCCAGCAACGAACGGAAGCGCGCCGTATCCAGCGTGGTACCGGAGCCCAGGACCCGCGTTGAGGGGACGTCGAAGTCAGCCGCGTACTGCGCTGCCACGTGTGTCATGATATCCACCGGATTGGTGGTCATGAGCAAGATGGTATCTGGTGCATTCTCTAACACCTGGGGCACAATCTTACCCAGGATGGCGGCGTTCTTGTTGAGCAGATCCAGACGACTTTCGCCCGGCTTCTGGCTTGCTCCGGCGGTAATGATCACCACCTTGCTCCCGCTCAAATCCTCGTAGTCCCCGGCATAAACGTCGACGGCGTGCACGAAGGGTACAGCGTGGCTGATATCCGCAGCCTCCGCTTCAGCGCGCTCCCGGTCGATATCCACGAGCACGATATCGCTCGCGACTCGCTGCAAAACCATGGCGTAGGCTGCCGTAGCCCCTACGAAACCACTACCAATGATGCCTATTTTCATCCCAAGCCTCCTGTCCATCTATCGCGATGGTGGTATCGATACAGCCAATGACATAAATATTGTATATTAATTTCTTTTTATTGTCGAATTCCCTCTCTCGCTACCTTTTCTCTCGTCGTGCGGATCCTCCAGGCGGAATGCCGCTGGCGTGGTCTCGATCTCCATATCCAACGGCTCCGTCTCCCGGTGGAACAATCGGCGTACCCCTTCCCGCAGGGCGCCCCATATCATGGCCGGTAAGCGCATCTCCCGCACAACCGTACCTGAACGCCCCGCTGAACCCGCAGCCAGGCGCACCATTGTCTGTGCAGGCACCCTGGGATCTTGCGCCCACATGCGCACAATGGTCTCAAAAACGTCGAGCCTCTCTCTATAACCTTCTATCACCTCGACGTCGAGGAGTAAATCTGTGAACATCATACCGGGGTTATAGGCCAGCACACGTACACCGCGATCTTCATACTCCTGTGCCAGTGCGAGCGTAAAGCTCTTGATCCACGCCTTGCTGGAAGCGTAAGCATTCTGGAAGGGTGTAGGACGGCGGGCCCCTCGACCCAGAACGTTGATAAGGGTACCATGACCCTCCGGCAAGAAATGGCGCATGGCAACCAGCGAGCCGTGGTAGGTGCCCAAAACGTTAATTCTGGTCACTGCTTCGAAGACCTCGGGATCGAGGTGGATGGTAGGGCCGTAGGGACCCGCGATCCCAGCATTGTTGACCCAGATATCCAAACCACCAAAGGTATCCAACACGTATTGCTGTAATGCCTTGACCTGATCCAGATGAGCAACATCACAGACGTGACCGCCGGCACGAAAACCGGCCGTTTTCAACATATCCACAGAGTTATCCACAGCTTTTTTCGTCCGCGACGAAACAATAACCACTGCACCAGCTTCCCCGTAGGCCTTGGCAATCGCCAACCCGAACCCCCGAGTACTACCCGTAATGACGGCAATTTTATCCTTTAGTTCTTCCATCCGTAATCCCCCTGTTGTTTAGCTCCGCTTCATTTGGAAGGCATACCGATATTATAACAGTCAGGCCACTCAATGTCAACGTTATGTATATGTTATGCATATATATCCTTGACATCCGACCCCATTAGTGATATGATTTATATGGAACAACCGAGCGTCAAAGGAGCAAAATCAAGTTATGGAAGCGCCCAACAAAGAGCAATTCGAAGAACAAGCCATATACAACATTGGTGTCGTCACCCGGATGACAGACATCCCGGTAGCAACCCTCCGGGCTTGGGAGCGACGTTACGGCTTTCCTAACCCAGATCGGACGCCCGGAGGTCATCGTCTTTACTCTGAGCGAGACGTGGCTAACCTCAAATGGATCAAGGCTCAAATTGACGCCGGGATGCAGACCCGGCAGGCCGTGAAAGCCCTTCAACATCTAGAAGAGGAGGGACACTCTCCAGTAAAGGTAACTTCACTCATTCCTCACGAATCCCCACGCACCACTGTTGAACCCTCCTTGTCCGCCTTCCACCAACAGCTCACCACTGCATTGCTGGAAGATGACAGAGAAGGCGCCGATCAGGTGCTTGGAGAGGTGATGGCACTCTATCCGCTGGAAGACCTTATTCTACAAGTTGTCCGGCCCGCGATGGCGATGATAGGGCAGGCGTGGCGTGCGGGGCAAATCACCATCGCCGACGAGCACCGTGCCACGAATTATCTGCGCCACCGGTTGGTGATGTGGATGGGAGCCGGACCGCCGACGCACCCGGTAGCCTCCACTATCCTGGCCTGCGCACCGGGCGAATGGCACGAGGGCAGTCTCCTGATGCTGGGCGTACTCCTCCGCCGTCGCCGCTGGCCCGTGACCTACCTGGGGCAATCGCTCCCTCTGAGCGATCTGGCGGAGTACGTCCGGACCGCTCAGCCACCGGCGGTGGTACTGGTTGCGATGGTTGAGGAGACGGCTCGCGAACTGGTGGAATGGCCGAAGTGGCTACCCGAAGCTGCCGAGAAGGGCAATCCTGTTATCGCCTATGGTGGGCGCATCTTCACTGAGAAACCAGAGTGGCGTGAGCGCGTTCCCGGTCTCTTCCTGGGCCGAACTCTGGGGGAAGGTGTGGAGACACTGGATAGGATATTGCGCGAACGTCTGCTACCGGGCATCGTATCGGCGTGATATCAACCCTCGCGGGAAAAACCAGAATCTAGAGCAGTGTGCGGCGATCGGGGAGTACGCCGGGTTCCAACCGCCGGATCGTCGCCTCGTATCCTTCCGCCTCCATGGCCCGAGGATTGGCCTCCCTCACGCGACGGATGGCCTCCTCGGGTGTAGAGGCTTCGTAGGTGACCAGGTAACCTGCCAGAATGGCCCCCGTCCGGTCCTTGCCAGCGTAGCAATGAACCAGGGTGGGATTTCCCGCTTCCAGTTGCCCGTGAATGAAAGCCCACACGGGTAGAGCCTGATGGATGAAGGCCTTTTGCATACCCTCAGAGTGGAGGAGCACCGGTGGGAACTGCGCCCGGTGGTGGATAAATCCATAAGGGGTTAGATCTTCCACCGGCACGTCGGTGGGCAGTGACACGATGGCGCGGAACCCCGCATCGTAGAGTGCCTGGGGATCCCAGGGTTGCCGGGTTGGCCCCGGACGCCC
>JBNGDR010000064.1:0-8999 GCA_049975685.1 Anaerolineae bacterium | reverse complement strand
GCTTCCTCTATGGCTTGTTGGGCCTGCGCTCTAATCAGAGGTATAAAGGGTACCGAGTCCTCAAGGAGTGGTTCCTCGGGTCCGGGACGCCGGCCTGCTTCTACGCTGGGAGGTAGGATCTCGATGCCACCGGTGTCTACCACCATAAAGGTCTCGTCGTTCCATTCGGCTTCTGCGATGACGCGGTCGCGGGTAGTGCCGGGTATATTGGAGATTACTGCTCTGCGCTCGCCCACGAAGCGGTTGAAGATGGTGGATTTCCCCACGTTGGGGCGTCCTACGATAGCAACATACGGTTTAGGCATTGTCTTCCCTCTGTTCGACTCCGTCTGCCTCCAAGTTGGCGGGCAGGATAAAGGAGAAGGTGCTACCCTCTCCCGGCATACTTTTCACCCAGACACGGCCCTTGTGTTTTTCGATCACAGATTTCACGATAGCGAGGCCTAAACCGGTGCCCTGAATATCTTCTGTCTCTGTAGTATGGACTCGATAAAAGCGCTCAAAAACACGAGGTTGCTCTTCCAACGGAATACCGATACCATCGTCGGTGATACTGACAACCACGTGCCCGTCATCCAGGCGGGCTTTCATATGCACCCGCCCCCCCGGTTGATTATACTTGATGGCGTTACTGATCAGGTTTTCCAGTACCTGGCGGAGGCGGCGCCGATTTCCCACCACCCGGAGGGGCATCTTGGGTAATTCCCAGGTGAGTGAGATCTCCGCCTCTGCGGCCTGGGTCTGCATGGCCTCACCCGTCTCGGAGATGAGAACGTCCAATCGTAGCGGTTTCATCTCCAGATCGTAGCCCGCTTCGATGCGTCCGATGTCGAGGAGGTCACTGATGAGATTGGTGATGTGGGAGAGACTGTCGAGAGCCTTGTGGATGAAGCGTTTCTGCATCTCATTAAGGGGGCCGACGCGATCTAGGAGTTCTACGTAGCCTTGGATGGTGGTGAGTGGTGTGCGCAGATCGTGTGAGACGGTAGAGACGAACTCGGTTTTCAATCGATCCAGCTCCTTGAGGTGGGTGATGTCTTGCATCACAGCCACACGACCCAGATCACCGATGGCAGTCAGCTGGGCGTTGAAGACCTGTCCCTCACCGAGAGTCAACTCGGCGTGCGAATGCCCCGCTTCATCGTCGATCTCATGGAAGAGCTCCAACAACGGCGTGTGGTCCACCACCTCCTCGAGGGGTTTCCCCCGGGCATCCGTCGGAATGTCGAAGACTTCACCAGCGGTATGGCTCCAGAGGATGAGACGATTGCGATCGTCGGTCAGGAGGATAGCTTCGGTAGCCTGGCGCAAGATGGTGCGCAGTCGGGATTCCTCGGCCTCAATGGTGGTGAAGAGACGGGCGTTCTCCAGGGCTGCCCCGGCGAAATCGGCCAGTGAGGAGAGGGTGAAAAGCTGTTCTTCTGTAAAGCCCACGTCGCGTTCGCGGTTGATCACGGCCAGGACGCCGATATTTCCCCGCCCGGCAGTCTGGAGAGGTACGTATAGGAGCGCACGTACCAGATAATCAGTGGCAATCTGGGTCTTTCGTCGCAACATCACGGGCCGGCCCGAGTGGATAACTTGCCAGGCGATCTTGTCGGAGATTTCGACGTTGAAGCGTTTGACGTAGTCCTCCTTCAGGTTCTTGGCCGCGCGGAGGTAAAGGTTTTCGTCATCCCTGAGCAGGATAAAGCCCTCCTCGGCCCGGGTGAGGTTAAGAGCGGCGTCCATGAGTCGTGAGAGTACCTTCTCCAGATCAAGGGAGGAGACGAGGAACTTGCTACTGGTATAGATGATGTTGAGGGCCTGGAGTCTTTGATTAAGCAGGCGATTAGCTTCAGCCAAGTCCTCTTGAAGTTTTCGTCCTTCTGAGGGATGGCGTTCGCGTTCGAGGGTGTCGGCAAGTAGTGCCCGGTTTTCTTCAGTCGCGAAGGGTCGTGTGAGGATGGCCTCAATGGAAAACTGGGGCAGCAGGAGGCGGTTGATCAGAGGGAGGTCGGCGATTTGTGAGAGCAGTAGAACCAGCGGGAGAGCCTTCATGGCGTCCAGGTCGCTCTTTTTAACTCCAGAATCTGCAAGCCACTTGCTATCCACGAGTAGGACGAGTACGTCATCCACCCGCTTGACCTCCAGCGGCGCGGTGCAGATTTCCACGTGACACTCTGCCGGAAGGATTCCTGCTATCTTGTTGCGCAGGTCAGGGTCTCTGGTCAGAAGTGCGATGCGCTCTGAACTCATTGTAATCGTACCTTTTTCATCCTAGTTAGCTCCTTTTCAGGAGGGTCATCTATCCGGGTGCGGACGAGTTTTATGATAACCGAGATTATGTTGAAAGCAAATGCGCAGTGCAGTGTGAAAGAAGAATGTCCCCACCGGGCGCAACTTTCCGAAGATGAGATGCGTAGTATAGTTAGGGTGTGTTTCGTTTGAGTTGGGGCACGGTCGGGAGCATTTTGGTACAGCTACACGCGTAGATTCTTGCATAATAAGCAAGACATGAGTTTGAGGATATGTTATCCAAGAGAGGAGGTCGATGGTGAAGATTCTAATTCGTTGGGTTATAAACGCCTTTGCACTTTTTGCCGCCGCCTGGCTGGTGCCGGGCATTCGTGTCGAGGATCAGGGGGCCTGGGTCGTCTATGCCATCATGGCTGTCGTCCTGGCGTTGGTGAATGCTATCATCCGCCCTATCTTGAAGTTGCTTACTTGCCCGCTTATCATCCTCACATTGGGGCTATTCACACTGGTCATCAATGGCCTGTCCTTGTGGATCGCCGCCGCATTGGGAAACAGCCTCTTCGGCGTGGGCTTTTACGTGGATGGTTTCTGGGCAGCCTTCTTCGGGGCTCTCATTGTGAGCGTCGTTAGCGTCATCCTCAGTGCCCTGGTCAAGGAGGAGGACGAGTAATCAACTCTCTCGTCGCAGTTACTTCCCCCGGCGCTGCCACGGTGCCGGGGGTTTCTTGTTATCCACCTTGCCCTTCAACGGGTCCGGACTATACTTCTTCTTGGAAAATACAGGGATCAGTGAGCGGAGGCCGCCTGCCCGATCCAGCGTTAATGTTCACATGTTGTTCCTGATTCCTGGTTTCCGATCCCTGATCCCTGTGTCTCAAAGGAGTTGATCGATGAATATGCCTTCCATCCCCATGGATGTGGTTATAGACTTCCTCGTACAGTTGTTAAAAATTCCTAGCCCTACCGGCGACACTGATGAGGCGCTGGAGTATGTGGAGGATAAGTGCGCCGACCTGCCTCTTGAGAAGTGGCGCCCGCCGAAGGGGGGGCTGGTGCTCACTTGGGCTGGCGACGCTATCAAGCCCCGCGCATTGACGGCTCACGTGGACACCTTGGGGGCCATGGTCAAGGAGATCAAGAGCGATGGCCGTCTGGCCCTCTCCCTCATCGGCTCCTACGACTGGCACACACTGGAGGGTGAAGGGTGTACCGTCGCTACCGAGGATGGACGAGCCTATCGTGGTACTATACTGCCCATCAAAGCGTCGGTCCACATATACGGTGATGGTGTTCGCAAACTGGAGCGGGTGGGGGCCAACTACGAGGTGCGTTTGGATGCTCGCACCACCAGCGAGGAGGATACCCGGGATCTGGGGGTCGACGTGGGAGATTTTGTCTACGTGGATCCCCGCGTGGAGGTCAACGAGGGATTCGTCCGCTCCCGTTACCTCGACGATAAAGCCGGAGTCGCGGCCATCTACGGAGCCCTGCTCGCACTCGACCGCGCGGGCCTGGCGCCTCGCTACCGGCTGGAGGTGCTCATTTCTGGGTACGAGGAGGTGGGGCACGGCGCGTCCGCGGGGCTTGCCGAGGATGTGTTGGAGCTGGTTGCCGTCGATATGGCGGCTGCGGGGGGCAAACAGAACTCCGATGAGTTCAGCGTGGGGATCTGTGCCAAGGACTCAGGCGGTGTCTACCATCTAGGATTGCGTCGTCAATTAGAGCGGTTGGCCAAGGAGCATGAGATTCCCTATCGCGTCGATATTTATCCCTACTACGGCTCCGACGGCGAAGCGGCCTGGCGGGCCGGAGGTGACATGCGGGTGGCACTCCTGGGACCGGGTGTGGATGCTTCGCATGCCTACGAACGGACCCATCGTGACAGTCTGGAAGCCACCATCGAGCTGCTGGTCGCCTATTTGCTTTCCGAATGACCCACAATCACTGGATCTACTACGACGAGACGCCCCGCTCTGATCTGGCGCTCTTCTTCCACGCCGTCCGATTTGCGGGCCGGGATCTCTTCGAGCAGATGTACATTCTCGCGCTGGCGAATCTGGCGGCTATGTGGCTCTTCATCGTGCCGCCCCTCTTTCCACCCGCGCTCGCAGGGCTATGGTCAGGGGCGACGGAGGTCGCCCGCGCCGAGGAGCTCACTTTCCGCAAGATGTGGGAAGCGGCTCGGGAGCATTTCATCAAATCCTGGGTGCTGGGTGCCCTCAATGCTCTCGTCTACGGCGTGGTAGTCATGAATTTGCTCTTCTACGCGCGGGATACTGTCCCTCTCCCCTTTGAGGCTTCGCCCGTGGTCATCTCGTCCATTCAGGCCGCATGGACCGTCGTCGGTCTGATCTGGAGCGTCTTCTGGCTCTACGCCGCTGGCTGGTTTGTCTTCGAGGAGCCCCGCCTCGGCCCGGCCTTCAAGAACGCCCTGCGGCTCATGGTGGAACATCCCCTCTATACTCTGCTTCTGATCGTGCTGGTCGGCGCGGTTATCGCCGTCAACACGATTATCATTGCCTTCGTTTTCTTCCTGACCTGGGCCTTTCTGGCCCTCATCTCGGTGCGCAGTGTTCAGCTTCTCGTCCACGGTATCCCTGAGGAGATTCCCCCAGAAGCGTTGGATCAGCAGGAGGATCTGTGATCGACTGGCGTCTCCCTTTTCTGACAGCAGATTTTCCCGGTATTGGGGGACGCCTGCGGGTGGCACCCGAGGACTTCATCGTAGAGGAGATCCCGGCTTACGCACCCTCCGGTGAGGGCGAGCATACCTTCTTCGAGGTGGAGAAGCGGAACCTCTCCACGCCGGTGCTGGTCCAGAAGATCGCCGATGCTCTGGAGATCCCCCCACGCCGAATCAGCTATGCCGGTCGGAAGGATGCGCGCGCGGTGGCCCGGCAGCTGCTCTCGGCCCACTTCGTGGAGCCGGAGCGGTTGCTGGCCCTGGATCTGGATGGGGCACGTATCCTGTGGGCGAAACGACATCGAAACAAACTTCGGATAGGTCACCTCCGTGGGAACCGCTTCACCATCCGGGTCCGCGACGTTCATCCTGAGGCTGAACACCGCGCCGCTCCTATCCTTGAGGTGCTCAGGAGCCGTGGTGTCCCTAACGGTTATGGCATCCAGCGCTTCGGCGTTCAGGGTGACAACCACGAGATCGGGTGGCTCCTGGTGCAGGATGATACAGATGCACTCCGGGTGCGGGGTATCCGTTCGCTGCCTTATCGGCGTCGCCGCTTCTACGTGAGTGCCTTCCAATCCGCGATCTTCAACCGCTACCTTACCGAACGCATGGAGCGAGATCTCCTGGATGACCTATTGCCGGGCGACGTGGCCAAGAAACACGATACAGGAGGCATGTTCACCGTGGAGGAGGTGGCTGTGGAGCGACCTCGAGTGGCTGCGTGGGAGATCAGTGCCACGGGCCCGATCTACGGTTACAAGATGATGCCGGCTCGTGAGGAGGCGGCGGATCTGGAGGCGCGCATTCTGGCCGAGGTGGGCTTGACTCTGGAGGACTTCCGCCCGGTGCGAGCGCGAGGTACCCGCCGCCACGTTCGCTACGAGCCCGAGGGGCTCTCCCTGCGAATGGACGGGAGCGATGTGGTGGTCTCCTTCTTCGCACCCAAGGGTTCCTTCGCTACCATGTTGCTGCGCGAGCTGATGAAGCCCCCGGCGGAGCCTGAGGAAGATCTCGACGAAGCGTAAATCGTGGCGACCGGTCCGTTACTCCCGGACCGATTCAACACTCCTCAATTTCCACGTCCCCTTTTTGCTTTCAACGTAGGCAGCGCGCAGTTCCGCAAACCGCTCATCCATCTGGGAGAGAGGGAGGATCTCTTGCCCCACCAGCACCGGTGGATCGACCGCGCGTACCTTGGGAAGAGCAACGAGCTGGGCATCTTCCTCAACGCGCACGAAGTCCGCGTCAAGGCGCAACAGGGCCAGCCACCGCTTGACCTCCCGATCCCCACTCGCTCGTAATCGAGCCATGATAGCCTCGTCCGTTCCCCGGAAGTCATCCCTGGTGATGATGCCCGCCTCCAGAGCGATGCGCAGGGCGCGGGCCATCGCTGCGTACCATCCCACCTCCTGGACGTTACACCAGATGGCGTCATCCATGGCGATGAAGTTCTCTCCCAGCCAACGAGCGGCGTCGAGGTCGTCTATGACAATGCGTTCTTCCCGGACGGTCAGATGGGGGAGAAAGGCGGCGATCTCCCTGCCATTCAGCAGGCCCAACGCCAGTCCATCGCGGAGGAAGTAGTCAAGACGGTCAGCACAGAGGGCGGGGAGGGGTTGCTCCAGAAGGGAGAAGTTCTCCGCCTCTGAGAGCCATCGCCAATCGAGACCGTGTTTTGACACCACCTGGGGCAGGTCTGTGGCGGCGATGAAACTCTCCCGGTTTCGTTCGTGGTAGGTGTGGTTTTGGTTGGGGAAGACGAAGTCCACCACATGTGAGAGTGCGGTGTGGGGTACATCGTGAATGAGTCCGGCCGCCTGCTCCTCAAGGGAGGCTCCTAATATCCGCAACAGGAGAAACACACCGACGGAGTGTTCCAGGCGGGTGGTATCGCGCTCCGGCCTGATGAAGGCGGTAGCGCCACCCTGGTAGATATGCGCAAGCCGTTGCACGGCTTCCGAATTATAGAGGTCGAGGAGCAGGGGGTCCTCGACCTCGTAGCGACCGTAGACGGGATCGTCGAAGCTGAGCATCAGCCGCGGAGCACTATCCACTCTGCCGTTCGGCGAGTTGGACGTATTCCTCCTTGATGACGGCATCCGGGGGAACGTCCAGGAATTCCAACAGCTCCCCGATGAGGTGGGCTTTGCGCTCGGCATCCTGGCGTGACCAGGTGCGACTCTTGATCTCCATAAACGATCCGGTGCCTTCGGGTTCCACCACGCGATCCAGGTTTACGGCAAAGTCGGTATCACCATAGCGGATGTGGAAGCGGCGCCGCTTCTTCTGGACGGAGATCTGCTTCTGCGGCTGGAAGTACTCCCGATAGAAGCGCCGGCTTCGCGTCGCTGGAGCATCGAAACGGGAGCGGGAAAGGAGCACGGAGTTCTCGTATTCTCGATCCTTGGCCTTCGTGGTAAGGGTAAGACGGTAGATGATATCGACGAGTTCGCCGGTATCCAGGTCCATGACCTCGTCCTCACGGTAGCGCAAGACGCTGCCCCACCGGTCGTCGAAGAGGTAGTAGGTGTCGTACTGGGTGCGGGTGGATCCCCGGGTGATAGTGATGACGTCCTTCGCCTCTCTCAGTTTCGCTTCCAACGCTTCGAGGTCGGGTTCTGCGACCTTGATCTGCACCTCGAAGGTCTTTTCCTGGGCGACGCCTCCGATGGCGAGAAGTTTGCTCAACACGCTCATCTCGCGGCGCCCGAGGAATTCATCGATCTTGCGGGCCAGGGCGTCGCTTTCCTCTTTGAGCGGCTCGACATCGATAGTGATCAGTTCGCGGTCGCGCATGAGCCATTGTCCATTGACCATGACGTGCTGTACGTCCTCGGCGTGGGTAGCATAGACCAGACGGGAGTAGATGTTTTCGGTCTGCCGTTGGAAGTGGGGTGTGTGGCGCACGCTGTCTGTACGAACCACGATGAGGTCGGCGCGTTTGCCTACCTCCAGAGAGCCGGTAATGTCGTCGATGTGCAGCGCCGCCGCACCCATGCGCGTGGCCATCTCCAGTGTCTTGCGGGCGGGAACAGCGGTGGGATCCATGGTCGAGACCTTGGCCAGGAGGGTTGCCAGGCGTAGCTCCTCGAACATGTCCAGATCGTTGTTGCTGGCGGGACCATCGGTGCCAATACCGACCTGGATGCCTACATCCAGCATCTGGGTAATGGGCGCAATGCCGCTGGCGAGTTTTAGATTGCTGGAGGGGTTGTGAGCCACGCCCACATTGTAGTGGGTGAAGGTGTTCAGTTCGCCCTTATCCAGGTGGACACAATGGGCAGCTGTGGTCTTGGCCTCAAAGACACCGATCTTTTTCAGCCAGGGTACGGGGGGCATGCCGTACTCTTTGCGGTGATCTTCGACCTCCTGTGCTGTCTCCGCGATGTGGATGTGGAGGGGCACGTCGAACTCCAGGGCCAGGGAGATTGCGTCCTCCAGCAGCTGGGAAGTGACGGTGTAAGGGGCGTGGGGAGCGACGGCAGGTACAACGAGATTGTGGCCTTTCCACCGCACGATGAAATCTCGCGCCCGAGCCAGAGCTTCCTCGTAGCTGCCGGCGTCAGGGCTGGGAAATTTGAGGATAGTCTGCGCGCAGACAGCGCGCAGTCCAGCCTGAGCCGCCGCATCGGCCACGGCCTCCTCGAAGTAATACATGTCGGTGAAGGTCGTTGTTCCGGAGCGGATCATCTCAGCTGCGCCCAGGTAGGTGCCCAACCAGCAGAAGTGAGGACTCACAAAGTCTCGTTCTACGGGCATCATGTATCCCATGAGCCATACGTCCAGCCGGAGGTCGTCCGCTAACCCTCGCAGCAGGGTCATGGGAGCGTGTCCGTGGGTGTTGACAAGGCCGGGCATTACGACAGCCTCCCCGGCATCCACACACTCCCCGGCATCGTAGGTGTCCAGGATTTCATCTCGGGGACCAACGGCGGTGATGGTATCTTTCGTCACAGCGACGGCACCGGGTGTGTAAACTGCGTATTCCTCGTCCATGGTGAGCACGGCGTTGGCTGTCACGATGATATCCACCGGGGTTTTAGTTTTATTCATATGAATTCTCTCCGTATAATTG
>JBNGDR010000063.1:0-9033 GCA_049975685.1 Anaerolineae bacterium | reverse complement strand
GCCAGTCGGGGAGTTCGCCCTCTTCCAGGGACTCCTCTTCCGGCTCCTCCGCTTCACGGGCAGGCGCAGCCTCGGCGGCAGGGGCTTCCTCTTCCATGTCCCGCAGCCAGTCAGGCAGCTCGCCCTCTTCCAGGGGCTCCTCCTCCGGTTCTTCCGCTTCACGGACAGGCGCAGCCTCGGCAGCGGGGGCCTCCTCTTCCATACCCCGCAGCCAGTCGGGCAATTCGCCCGGTGCTGGCGGAACCTCTTCCTCGTGCACATCGTCAGCTTCTACCGCGCGCTCCTCACCCTCCAACTCCGCCAGCCAGCCGGGCAGATCATCAGGAGCCACATCTTCCTCAGAAGCCACTGCAGGTTCGGCCTCCCCCAACGCTTCTTCAGAAGCCGTTCCAGCCAGCCACTCGGGCAATTCGCCAGGCGCGAGGGATTCGGCAGACTCTTCAGCTTCGAAGTCCTGGCTCTCTTCGGACGAGGCGCTACTGACGTCCAAGAGATCGCGAAGCCAGTCCGGCGTCGACTCGTCCTCTGCGGCGTCGTCCTCTTCTCGGTCTCCCCCGGACCGGACGGGCAAAGAGATGCCATGCCACGTTGTCTCCTCGGGGCCCTTTTTCACCTTCTGACTCTCTGTCGTCCCTGAAGGAACCACACCCTCGGCGGGCACCAGCCGGGCGTGACATTTATCACAGAAGATATTGCCCACAGGATTGAGAGTTCCACACATGGGACAGCGAATGCGGGTGCGTTGTAATGCGGTGCCGCATTCGTTGCAAAACCGGCTACCATCCCTATTCAACGTACCGCACTTGGGACAACGGATCATATAAGCCTCAACTAATCGTCACTGTAGGGGCGAGTTACAAAGATAGCGCGTAACGCCGTCACCACGGTACCCAAAGCCACACCAATGATCAACCCTCGCATTCCGGCCGTCGCCACCGCTCCGATGGCACGCTGCACCCACATAACCACGCGTAAAGGAAAGCCAGCATAGGGAACAGAGATCAAAAGGACCACAGCCGCCACCACTATGAAAAGCACGCTTTCCACATTACGCCGCGTCTGTAACATTCGCATCCCGGCCAGGATCAGCGTAACAGCGGTGAGCGCAAGCAAAGCCGATTCCCCTGGAATGAGGAAGTGGGTGAGCAGACGTTGGCTCCAGAAGCCGATGGTGTCCCCGGTCAGCAGTTCCCAGAAGACGAGGGCCGCAGTCCCTAAAGCAGAGAGCACGATGAGAAGGCTCATATCCCAACCCTTTCCCCTGCGACCAACCCGTACCATATGAACGCGAATGAGATGCACAAAGGCCAGAACAAAGGCAAAAGCGCCCAGAACCATCCCCCAACGCAGAAAGAGCAAGCGGGCACTGTGAAGGAAGGTGTCGGGCAGGAAGGTCCCCAACAGGATGGTCACACTGACGAGGATGGCGATGACCGTGGCAAGTACGCGTTTAATCATCTCATCCCACTTCCAATCCTAGAAAAGAGAGTACAGCCAGGGCTATAATGCCCAAAATTATCACCCAACGCAGCAACTCCTGGGTCCAGAGACCAGCCCAGTAGACAGGTTTATCAATGGCTTCGGCGCCAGCAGCGAAGAGATCCTCACCAATAACCAGGTCCGAGGAACCCAAAGCCGGGAAGAGAGCTCCCAGCGCCTGGGAAGAGGTGGCGCCGCCCGCCGAATAGGTCCCGCGCCGGGCAGCAGCGTCGGCCAGCAGGCTGGCCTCCTGGTCGAAGGCGCCGACCATCACATTGGAGCCCACGCCGCTTTCGAAGAGATAAGTGGCCGCCAGTGCTGCGTAGGAGACGGGACTCGACGCCATGAACTGCACCAACGTGGGTCGATACCGCTGGACATTCCCCAGGCGGGCATAAGCTCGACGCATCCAGTCATCAGCGAGGAGATAGAGCGTGGGATCGCCAACGGTGACAATGGGCGGCGTGTCGTAGGCAGCGGAAAGATCAAAAATGCCCATCAACCCCTCAAGAGCCGCTACCGACGTCATGGCGTTCTCACCCGTAAGCGATCCGCTACCCAAGGTCACATGGATGAGAGTGCCCTCCTCGGCAGCGCGTCCTACCTCATCGGCCAGACCGTCGAAGACCGGGATCTCCCGGGCTTCCGGGGAGTGTTCGCGGAAACGATAACCGTAAAAGACCAATCCAAGAGCGGCAAGCAGAAGAATGACGAGACCGGCCAACAGATTCAGACCCATTACGACGCCTCCTCCCTTCGATCGAGTAGACTTTGACGGAGCTGGCGCATGGATTCTGGATCTTCCAACACACCGGCAAGGGATGTGAGAGGTGCAGAGCGGGTGAAAGGAGCCAGCATGTGCAACGCCTGCGCCCCCACTACGCCCCATACCTCGAGAAGATCGAGGAAAGGCACACACAGCTCAGCGAGACCCTTACGCTCCAGGAACTCGGCCCAGCTTTGGATCAGGGTATCTAGATGCTGTTCGCCCAAGGAACTCCTCCGGCATGGTATCGCGTGCTCCGAGAGGAAAGGAGCAACCATCTTTTTACCTATTGCGTCCCCAGTATAGCACGTTTCGCGGGGGGTGTAAAGCGATCGTGAAACTCCGATCCTCCGCAAAACTGACCCTTGTCAAAATTACGACTTATGGTATACTCTAAATCGTAGGCGGGCGTGGTTCAGCAGGTAGAACGTCTCCTTGCCAAGGAGAAGGTCATGGGTTCGAGTCCCATCGCCCGCTCTATTGGCGACGTAGCCAAGTGGTAAGGCAGGGCTCTGCAAAAGCCTTATTCGTCGGTTCGACTCCGACCGTCGCCTCTGCCTTAAACCACTTACAACACGGGCATTCGCTCAGGATGCCCGTTTCCCATATCTATCAAACCCGGGGCGGTGGCGGAATAGGCAGACGCCGGGGACTTAAAATCCTCTACTCGAGAGAGTGTGTGGGTTCGACTCCCACCCGCCCTATCACCTGAAAATAATCGAGAGTAAAAAAGCGCCCGCGACGGGCGCTTTTTGCTATCGACATCTCCCTCCCACTGAGATGTAACGCCCTTCGCGAAATATGGAGATCACCAGACAGGTACAAACCAACTTAAGACGGAACACTTCACGGGCTCTGCGTGGGTCCCGCCGCCTCTTTCTCGTGGGATGCAGGAGCAAGAGGTAGGGCCACGTAGAAGGTCGAGCCCACGCCCACCTCGCTCTCTACCCAGATCTCGCCGCCGTGTCTCTCCACGATTTTCCTAACGATAACCAACCCCAGGCCGGTACTGCGCTCTCCACCGGTACCCACCACACTCGTGGTACTGAAGGGCTTGAAAAGCTGGTCAATCTCGCCCGCCGGAATACCCTGTCCCTCGTCGGCTACCGGGACGTCACTCCTCTTCGCCGCCCAGGATGACCCGCCGCTTGCGTCCTGCGGCCTGCTGGGGACCGACGATGCCCATGGCCTCCATCTGCTCCATGAGACGGGCCGCGCGGGGATAGCTGATGCGCAGCCGGCGCTGAATGCCCGACGTGGAGATCTTGCCCTGGTGGCGCGCCAGATCGATGGCCTTCTCCAGCAGATCGGCGTCCTCACCCTCACCCTCAATGCGGAGCATCTCCGGGCCGGCCTCCTCTGCCACAGCCTCCCACGGCCCCTGGGCCGGCGTCGCCCCCACCTGCTTCTGCCAGAAGCGGATGAGCTTCTCGATCTCCTCGTCGGAGATGTAACACCCCTGAACGCGGCGGGGCGCGGAGGCGTCGGGCGGCAGGAAGAGCATGTCCCCCCGTCCCAGCAATGATTCGGCCCCCGGCATGTCGAGGATGACCCGGGAGTCGGTATTACTGGCCGTGGCAAAGCTGACGCGGGCCGGGAAATTGGCCTTGATGAGCCCGGTGACCACGTCGGTGCTCGGCCGCTGGGTGGCGACAACCAGGTGGATGCCCGTGGCACGGGCCATCTGAGCGATGCGGGTCAGCGTGCGCTCCGTGTCCTCCGGCGCCGCCATCATCAGATCGGCCAGCTCGTCGATGAGCACGACGATGCGGTACAGAGTTTCCTCACCCTTCTTCTCCGCTTTCTGGTTGTAGTGCTCAAGGTTGCGAGCCGAGACCTCGGCGAATTTTTTGTAGCGATTGTCCATCTCCACGGCCACCCACCGCAACACACGCAGGATATCCTCCAGATCGGTCTGCGCGGGCGCCAGCAGGTGGGGTAACCCGTTGAGGTGGCTTAACTCCACCATCTTCGGATCGACGGCTATGAGCTTGAGCTCGTCGGGGGGATTCCGCATGATGAAACTCGCCGCCAGGGACTTGACGAAGACCGACTTGCCGCTTCCCGTGGTCCCGGCCACGAGGAGGTGGGGCATCGTAGCGAGATCGGCGACGATGGCGCTGCCCGCCACGTCCAACCCCACGGCGAAGCAAAGGGGCCTACGGCACCTCTCGAAGGCTTCGCTCTCCAGCACTCGCCGCAGTGTGACCCGGGCGATATCCGCGTTGGGCACCTCAATACCCACAACGGCCCGTCCCGGTACGGGCGCCTCCGTGCGCAGCGAGCGGGCGGCCAGCGCCAGCGCGAGATCGCTCGACAGCGAGGTGATCTGGCTCACCCGCACCTTGCGCGGTTTCTCCTCACCGTCGCCCCGCCGGATATAACCCGGCGTCACACCAAACTGGGTCACCGTGGGGCCGGGACGGACCTCGGTAACCTCCGCCGGAACCCCGAACTGAGCAAGGGTCTCCTCGATGATGCGGCTCTTGCGCCGGATCTCCTCCTGATCCATGCCGCTCGCCCGGCTCTTCTCCAGAAGATTAACCGGCGGCAAGCCTATCTCCCGACGCGCCGCCGCCGCCGTTTTAGCTGCAGGTTCGGAACGGGCGGGCGCGGAGGGCGGCCTGGAAGGCGGCCCGGAGGGCTTTCGTGCCGGTGGAGCAGCGGGGGGCGGCTCAGGTGAAGAAGGTCTGCCTCCCTCGGTCGAGCGCTCGATAGGAGAGGCCGTGACCCCTTCGGCGAGGCGGGCCGTGGAGGCAGGTGCCCTGCGCTTCTGCGCTTTGGCCCTGCGAGCTTGCTCCCGCTCCTGCTGCCACGCCCGCCAGCCGTCAGCAAAGCGCCGTCCAAAGGCCTGGACGTCCGAGGTGGTGAGATCGAAGGCCAGCCCCAGCCCAACGAGAATGACGATCCCCATGAGCATGCCCGTATTCAGAGATCCCAACTGGTGAATGAAGAAGACACTCATCCCCCAGCCGATCAATCCCCCACCCCGCCCGGACCCCACCATCTCCCAACCGGGGCGCACGATAGTGTGGGTGAGGGCCAGAAGCCCCAACAGCGTCATCTCCCAGCCCAGGAAGGGGCGCCAGCGCCAGGCGGTGGGACGATGGACCAGGTGGCGTAACCAGAGCAGCCCCAGAACGGTGATGAGTCCGGCCACGGGATAGGCCCCCCACCCGAAAAGATAGACGAGGAGGCGAGCCCAGCCGTTGATCAAGGCACCGGAGTTGAGCCCGGCGACGGTGAAGATAGTCAATAAACCAAAGAGGATGAGACCCACGGCGACAATCTGCTGCCCGGCCGGGCCGCTCATGACCGTCAGGAGACGTCGAGCGGTTCGAAAACGCGCCGCCTCGTCGGAGGAACGAGCGTGTCCTTTCGCACGACCCCGCTGGGGCCGCGCCATAGGGGTCTTTCTACCCTTGCGGGCCATAAGTCCCCACCCCATCGGCGAGGCCCAGGGCGATGCGGTGCTCGCCGGGGACGATATCCAGGATACGGACGTTGATCGGCTGCCCCACCTCATACGCGCGATAGAGATTCAAGCCCCCGTCGGAGTTATCCTCACCCGAGATTTCGGAGACGTGTAACAGACCCTCCAGACCGTCCCACAGCTCCACGAAAACGCCGAAGCGCTCCACACCGGCGACGGTTCCTTTGAGCTCCTGACCACAGCTGAGGTGATCCTCTACGCAGTCCCAGGGGTTCTCGGTGAGCTGCTTGATGCTCAAGCCCACGCGCTGGTTCTCCGGATCGACGTTGAGCACCATCACCTTGACGGTCTCTCCGGGACTGACAAAGTCCCGGGGATGGCGTACCCGCCCCCAGGAGATCTCCGAGATGTGGATCATGCCCTCCAGGGGGCCGATATCCACAAAGGCACCGAAGGGACGAACGCTGGTGATCTCACCCTCACAGACGGCTCCCTCACAGAGCCAGTCTGGCCATTCCACCCGCTGGCCTTCACAGTCCTCAACCCGGCGCTCTGAAAGGAGGATTCGTTTGCGAGCAGGCTCCACCTCAATAATGCACAGCCGCAACTCCGCCCCCACATACTTCTCGAAGCGTTTCTCACGAGCTTCGGGATCGGCCGGGAAGGGATAATCCACAAGGTGGGAAGCCGGAACAAAACACTCGACGCCCTGCCAGGTGATGATCAGGCCGCCACGGTTGTAACCATCGACGGTGAGGGTGAGTACCTCATGCGCATCGTGCAACCTCTGGGCTTCTTCCCACACAGTCGGCGGGTCCTCCGACCGTTCATCTAACCACTCCCAACTACCAGGAAGGAGCCCCCTGCTAAAAGGGCCCTGCTCCAACAATGCGAACCAGTAGGATTCACAGGCCGGCTTATGTGGAGGAATATAGACTGCATTGAAATCAGCATCGTAGCCAGCATCCATGATGACTCTCCTTAAAATAATACAGGGACCGGGGATCGGAAATCAGGGATCAGGGTGGCATCCACTCAATAACAGATCGATTGTCATTCCGAACGCAGTGAGGAATCTCATTCCTCACCAACGCAACAAGCCCCGAATCCTACGACCGTTATTAGATGATGACTCTTACAACTAGCGCGACGTCACTCCAGTGTGACCGTCTCCACTTCGGACCTACCCGCTCCCTCCTCCTGCGCTTTAGCTTCCATCTCGGCGATAATCCGTGCCAGCTGCTCAATAGCCACGCGCTGCTTGCGATAGAAGTCGGATTCGCTGACCGCTATCCGCATAGCAACCTCGCGGACCTTGTGCCCACGGAGGAACTTCATTTCTAAGATATTGTATAACAACCACTCAGGTGCTGTCAACTTCCGTGCGCCGTCGGGACGCAGACGCTCGACGGCCTCGGCAAGAATGGCCCGCAGCCCCCTGATAGGATCACCATCGTGCTCGGCAGCAGCCTGCTGCACCACACGCAGGTTGAGCAAGGGGTTCTCCGTCAGACGGGGGCCACCCCAGTAGTGCGCCAGCGCATCGTGGACACGTTCCGGGAGATCGATGGACTCCCCCGGTGCAAAACCCGTGGCCGTCGCCTGATCATAACGCAGCACGCCCCGCCGCCGCTGGATCTCCGCCAACTCCACCATAAGGGGTGAGAAAGCCATGAAAACCAACTGCTGTAACCGGCGGTCGTCGAGAGCCGCGCTGGCCTGAAGCAACAACTGTTCCAGCAATGCCTCCTGTTCGGGCGGCAAGGGAAGGGAGACCTCCGGCTCGCGCAGCCCGATGAGCCCCAGCAGTTGTTCCCCGGTCTTGTCGTTAATGGGCGCGATCCAGTAGTGATTCCAGATGAGAAAACCGTTGTTCCGCTGGGTGATGGCGTCCTCCGGTAGATCGAAGGAGGCCACCTCCTCCCGGGAGATGTGTATCCCGCACCAGATCTCCCGTTGCAGTCCATCCTCCTCAAAGGTGGCGACGAAGCCTCCCTTACTCTGAAGAAGCTCGCACATGGCAGCCAGGATGTTCTCCAGGAATTGGCGAAGATCGGCGGTGGTGAGCAGACGTTGACTTAGCTCCTGGATGCGGGCGACCTCCTCCCGCCCCTCGCGATAGAGGGCCAGATCGAGCAAGGGCTTCCCCAGCTCCACGGCTAGCTGGGTCAGAATGATGCTGACCCCGACGGCGATGAGCGACAGGGTGAAATCACCCAGCTCCAGAGCGCGCTCCGCCGTCCGCCCGACGCCAAAGGCCACCAGGGCGAGAATAGCCGTCGCCGGCCCCCGCAGCAGGAAGCGCACCAGACGATGCTTGATCACCCGTTCGGGCGTCAAGGCGCCGATGAAGGCGACACTGTACGCCATCATCGCCAACATCACGGCAATGGCCAGGTTCCCCACGATGAGCAGGACCCACAGAAGAGCGCCCGGCAAGGCCGCCGGCCATCCGATGAGCAGGAGGTAGGGAAAGACACCCAATGCAGGTGCGACAAAGCCGATAAGGAGGTAGGCCATCCGCCGGTAAGCCGCGCGGGTGTAGGTCCGGCGCCGGGCCGCCAGCGTCTGCTGCAAGCCCCACCCCGTCGCCAGCGCGAAGAGCAAGGCAAAGGGATAGAAGAGGGGACCGGGGCGGAGGTGGTAGGCACCTGCAGCGCTCGTACCGTCGTGGACGACGAGGTCGGTGTAGATAGCGAGAAGAGCCACCACACCGCTCAGCACCAGGCTGAGAATGCGCAGCCAGCGAGGGAAACGATCCTCCTGGACCGAAAGGCGGATGGCACGGGTGAACTCCAGGTAGAGCGTGGGCGTAAAGGCGATGCCCAGCCATTGGGCGCGCAGCAGCCGTGTCGCAAGATCGCGCTCAGGATCGCCGATGAGCAGGAGATCCACCAGATAGACGATGAGCAGGCAGGCCAGCAGCCCGTTGAAACTCTGGGCAACACGACTCTCACGGTTATAGAAGAAGAGGTACAGCAGCAGGGCGAAGGCGGTCGCGGTCACGCCCGCCGTCAGAACGTCATTGATACCGATGAGAAGCCCCAAACCATCCATGTCCATCACTCAATGCGTGAGCAAATACGCCCAGCAAATATTCCTATCAATATATCTAGCGAATGCGCTTACGGAAGAAAAGCCCTATCTCCTGGCCCGGCCAGTAAGCATCCTGAAAACCGCAGGCAGCGAAGCCCATGCGCTGTAGAAATGAGATGGCCGGATACGCTTTCAGGGGACATTCGAGGATCATCTGATCCACCTCCCGGCGCAGACAGTGGGTGGTCGCGTGATCCAGCAGCGCCTTCCCGATCCCCATGCGTCGATGAGTTGGCGCCACGACAAGATCGGTGATCCG
>JBNGDR010000062.1:0-9355 GCA_049975685.1 Anaerolineae bacterium | reverse complement strand
GCCGGAGCCATCGCCAATGCCTACGGCAACCTGACCGGGACGGAGCCGGTCGTGGCAGTGCGCTCTTCGGCTACCGCCGAGGATCTACCGGAGGCCTCCTTCGCCGGGCAGCAGGATACTTTCCTCAACATCGAGGGCGCCGGTCCTGTACTGGACGCGGTCAAGCGCTGCTGGGCCTCGCTGTGGACGGCGCGCGCTATCGGCTACCGCGCGCGGCGAAACATGAGCGTGGAAGGCATCGCGCTGGCCGTCGTCATCCAACGCCTGGTGCCCGCCGAGGCCGCTGGCATCCTCTTCACCGCGAACCCCCTCAACGGGCGGCGCACCGAAGCCGTCATCAACGCGGCCTGGGGCCTGGGCGAAGCCGTCGTAGGCGGCGAGGTCACGCCCGACACCTACACCGTCGACAAAGAGACGGGCGAGGTGCTGACGCGGAAGATCGCGGAAAAAACCATGATGACCGTGCGGGTCAACGGCGGCACCCAGACCGAGCCTGTACCCGAGGTGCTGCGCTGCGCGCCGGTCCTGGATGACGCGCAGGCCGCCGAGCTGGTGCGATTGGGCGTCCAGATCGAGGAACTCTACGGCGATCCCCGCGATATCGAGTGGGCGCTGGCTGACGGGGAATTTGCCATCGTCCAGGCGCGGCCCATCACGGCACTCCCCGAACCGATGGCCGAGCCTCCAACGGAATGGCCCCTACCCGATCCCGACGGGAAGTACATGCGCGGCAGCGTCGTTGACCTGATGCCTGACCCCCTGTCGCCGCTCTTCCAAACGATGGGGCTGCCCGCTATCAGTGATGGCCTGCGGCGCACGTTAGATGACCTGATAGGCGGAGCGCTAACCCTTGTGGACAACTACCTGATCACCATCAACGACTATGCCTATATGAACGCAACCTTCGAGGGGCGTGATCTAGGGTGGATTCTGTTCAAGATGATGCCCGCAATGCCCCGGCTGCTGGTGCATGCTGCACAGCATTGGGAAAAGATCGCACATCCCCGCTACGTGGAAGCCATCGAGTCTTGGGACGATAAGCAGCCGGACAAGATGGAACCCCGCGAACTCTGGGGGGGCGCAAAGGCCCTCGCAGGTGCCATGGGATACTATCTCACCACCCTCCAAGTCGACACGCTAGGCATCGCAGCCGGCACGGAGATGTTATTCACGAACGTGTATGAGAAACTGATCCAGCGTGAGGGTGATCCAACCGCACCGACCTATCTACTGGGCGCGGATAGCCTGCCTATTCAGTCGGAGAAAGCACTCTACGATCTGGCGCAATGGTGTCGCGAAGACGACGACCTGGCAGCTTATCTGCAACGCACACCGGCACCGCAACTCGCCCATCAATGGGATCGTGACGACGTCCCGGCTGACGTCGCAGCCGACGTATGGCACACGTGGCAGGAGCGCTTCCGGGATTATCTGGACGAATACGGGTACAGTATCTACGATCTGGACTTCGCCGAGCCCATCCCGGCTCACGATCCCACGCCGCTGATCCAGACGCTCAAAATCTTCGTTCAGGGCGAAGGGCGCGATCCGCATGCCCGCCAGCAGCGTCTGGTCGAGCAGCGCGAAGCGGCCATCGAAGCCGTGCACGAGCGGGTGGGCAAGCTGCGCCGGAAGATCTTCGACAAGACGCGCAGTTGGGCGGAAACGCACACTCGCCTGCGCGAGGACAGCATCTTCGAGGTTGGACGGGCCTATCCTGCGCTACGCCGTATGTTGTTGGATCTGGGGCGCCGCTTCGCCGAGGCTGGCGCTATCGAGGCGCCAGACGACATCTTCTGGCTGGAAGGCACCGAGGTTGAGGCCCATATTGAAGCGCTGGAGCACGAGGAAGCATTGGAGGAGCACGTGGAGCGCGTCGAGGCGCGCAAGCAGAGGTGGCGGGCCGAGAAACGTGTCACACCCCCGCCACAATTGCCCAAGCGGGAGCGCATCCTGGGCCTCAAGACCGACGTCTTCATGCCGGTAAGCGCGGAGGAACAGACCGAGACCCAACTCAAGGGCCTGGGATGCAGCCCAGGGCAGGTCACGGGGACGGCCCGTGTGCTCCACGGCCCTGAGGACTTCGATCAGATGCAGCACGGCGACGTGCTGGTCGCCGACATCACCACGCCAGCCTGGACACCGCTCTTCGCCATGGCGTCGGGCATCGTCACCAACGTGGGCGGGCCGTTGAGCCACGGCTCCATCGTCGCCCGAGAGTATAGCATTCCGGCGGTGCTGGGCACCGGCGTCGCCACCAAGCGCATCGAGAGTGGGCAACGCGTCACCGTCGATGGGGATGCGGGAACGGTCACGTTGCTGGATGCTTGAGACTGGATGCTGGATGCTCGATGCTGAGGGGGCGATGCACTTTGAGCGGAGAGTAACACTGTACACGTCTCCATCTTGAACACAAGATGACTGCTAAAACATCTCAACATAAGTGCGTTGCACCTGGATGCTGGAGACGTGATGCGTGAAACGTGACAGACCCATCACGTTTCAGATCCGTATGGGAGGCGAGTATGACAACCAATAATCGCAAGACGCTGATCGTACTCTCCTTTACGCTCGTCGTGGTGACGCTGGGCTACGGTCTGGTGGTGCCTATCTTCCCCTTCTACATCGAAGCGCTCGGTGGCAGCGGCGGCGAGATGGGGATGTTAGTCGCGCTGGCGGCGCTCACCGAATTGCTCTTCGGTCCGCTCTGGGGTCAGATCTCCGATCGTATCGGGCGCAAGCGCGTGCTGATGGTGGGTGTCTTCGGTTATGGGGTCTCCCTGTTGTTGATGGGCTTTGCCTCGCGATTGTGGATGCTCTTCGCGGCGCGGGCGCTCTCCGGGCTCCTCACGGCAGCCACCATGCCCTCGGCCATGGCCTACGTTGGTGACAGCACCGGCGAGGAGGATCGAGGCAGCGGCATCGGCTGGTTGGGATCGGCAGCCGGACTGGGTATCATCCTGGGGCCGGGCGTGGGCGGCTGGCTGGGCCAGGACTCGCTCACGCGCCCCTTCTTCGTCGGTGCCGGTTTGGCCTGGACGGCGCTGCTGCTGGTCGGCTTTCTGCTACCGGAGACGGTGTCCCCTGCACACCGGTCGGATCAAGAATCAGGCCAGGTGCTGAGCCCCACGCGGTTGTGGGAAGCAGTACATAGTCCTCTAGGTTTCCCCCTCTTCCTGCTCTTCTTGGTCAGCTTCGGATTGGCCAACTTCGAAGCCGTCTTCGGACTCTACGCGGCGGATAGGTTCGGTTTCGGCCCCGAGCGCGTCGGCACCATCCTCGTGGTCGTAGGGCTGGTCACGACGTTGGGCAAGGGCGCACTCACCGGGCCACTGACCAAACGTTGGGGCGAGGTCATTGTCATCAAGGCGTCGATGTTGGCAGGCGCGCTGGGTTATCTTGTCCTGCTTGCAGCTTTTGACTACGTGACTGTGCTCCTGGCGACGGGCATCTTCATCCTCTCCAAGACGGTGCTGCGCCCGGCACTACTCGCTCTCATCTCCCGGCGCGCGGACGTCGGCCAAGGCATGGCTATGGGCCTGGGTAATACCTTCCTCAGCCTGGGGCGAGTCGTCGGGCCACTCTGGGCCGGCTTCATCTTTGACGTGCAGCTCACCCTGCCCTACCTAAGCGGGGCCGGGATCATGGCCCTGGGCTTTGTCGTGAGTTTGATCTGGCTCTCGCCTCCGCACACGCAACAACGTTGAGATTATCTCCGCCAAGGTTTAGCGTCACGGTTGCTTTCCCGGATTCGATCACGTATAATGAAATACATGCTGAAGCGCATTGCTGGATGAGTCCACGGGCTGCTACGCTCATATACTAACCATGCTGCGCTTCAAAAGGGACCCATGCGCGAGTTGATCGACCGTTCGCTAGAGGTAAAGACGACCGATCCTATGGTAGCGCGCCGCGCGCGGCTGCTCAATATCGTGCTGCTGGGATTCCTCATCGTCTCTTTGTTGCTGCTGGTTATTATCCTATTCTTCCTCTGGCGCGACCCCAACATTCTCCAAGGTTCCCATCTTCTTGCGGTTCTGGGACTCTCCCAAATATGCTTCTTTGCGATCTATCTCATTAATCGGTACCTCTCCACTCGGCTGGCGGCGATACTCTTTGTCTTGATCAATCTTTTCGCGGCCTCGGTTGCGGACACGCCCACCGCCCTGTCGCAAGAGCACAGCATTCTCAGCTTTACCGTGCCGATTGTGGTTGCCAGCATGTTCCTGCATCCCCTGGCTGGCTTCGGGGCCGCGGCCTTCGCCTTTGGGGTAGTGATGTACTATAGTCTTATGATAGGCGAAATACCGCCCTATCCCTCGATGCTCATTTTCCTCATCATCGCCTTGATCTCCTGGCTGACGACGGATGATTTAGAGCACTCGTTGGAGGAGACGCGCCTGCTCAATCAGGAGCTAGATCAGCGGGTGGAAGACCGCACTCAGGAGCTGCGTGAAGCCAATGAGGCGCTGCAGATCCGCAATGAAGAACTGGACGCCTTCGCCCACAGTGTGGCCCACGATATCAAAACACCGCTGACGACCATCTACGGCTTCAGCCGCCTCCTGACCCGGCGCTACCCGGAGCTACCCGCCGAGGAACTGGGACTGCGATTGAGCAACATCGCCAGCAACTCCAATCGGGTGTGCAAAATCGTGGATGAGCTCTTATTGCTCGCCACCGTGCGCAAGATGGATGACATCCCGATCGTACCCCTCGATATGGGAGCCATCGTCGCGGCGGCGCAGGAGCGGCTCGCCGATACCATCACTGAGTATGAGGCCGAGATGGTGTTACCCGCCACCTGGCCCACAGCCTGTGGCTACGCCCCCTGGATCGAAGAGGTATGGGCGAACTATTTGAGCAATGCGATCAAGTATGGTGGACGCCCGCCACGGATTGTATTGGGAGCTACGAAGACAAACAACGCGCACATCTCTTTCTGGGTGCAGGATAACGGCGTAGGGTTGACCGAGGAGGAGTGCGCGCGGCTCTTCACGCCCTTCACGCGGCTGGATCAGGTAAGCGTCAAGGGGCATGGGCTGGGCCTATCGATTGTACGGCGCATCGTCGAGCGTCTGGGTGGCGAAGTATACATGGAGAGTGAGGTCGGCGTAGGCAGCCGATTCAGTTTCACGTTACCCCAGGACGTTCCCTCGCGTTAGCCATTCAATTCAAAGCGTGCGAATAAACAATTCTCAGCGGGGTGGAGACACCACCACCCGAAATCCACCATCCTCGAAAGAGGCATACGGGTAAGCGCTGTTACGGTACGCACAACGACCTTCCAGAACACCATATTCGTATCAAATTGATGGAGGCATGATGGATACAAACTTCGGCTTTTTGATCGTCAAGTCCGATTTTCTCGCCAGCGAGACGCTGATTCATACGATCACCCACGAGTACGTCGCGGCATTGAAGGCACAGGACGGTACGCTGTGGACGAAAACGCAGATCGATAATCCTGCACCGCTCTTTCTGCTGGTCGCTACCGGCGGCACGGAGAACGTGATTCTCGAACTACACGCGCAGCGCAATCGTCATGTGGCGCAGGCGCCGGTCTTCTTGATCGCGCATCCTGGTAACAATTCTCTGCCTGCCTCCCTGGAGGTGTTGGCTCGTTTGCAACAAGATGGTGTACAGGGACGCATCTTTTATCTGCGAGGGCCTGACGATCATGCGGGACTCCGCCAGATCATCGAAGCGGTGCAAGATTTGACTACCCAGCGCGCCTTGCAGCGGGCGCGCATCGGGCTGATTGGCGACCCCTCAGATTGGCTAGTCGCCAGTATGCCCGACCGGGCACTGGTAAAAGAGGTCTGGGGGCCGGAGGTAGTGCCCATCGCCATGGACGCCCTGACGGCGGCGATGGATGCCGTCCCGTCGGAGGCCCTCGCTGACGATGTTGCAGCTTTGAAGGCGGCCGCCACCGAAGTACGGGAGCCGTCCGAGGTGGAGCTGCAGGATGTGGTTCGCGTCTACGCGGGGTTACGTGCGCTGGTAGAGGCGCACAGGTTGGATGCACTGACGCTGCGCTGTTTCGATCTGGTGCTCAATCAGCAGACGACGGGCTGTTTCGGCCTGGCGGAGCTGACCGATACCGGTATCATGGCCGGGTGTGAAGGCGATCTCGCGAGCACGGTGGGGCTGCTGTGGGCCTACAAGCTTTTGGGCGAGCTGCCCTGGATGGCGAATCCGGCGCAGATCAACGAGGTCGAAAACTCCCTGTGGTTGGCACATTGCACCGTCCCGCGCCGCCGGGTCGAACACTACCGCCTGCGCTCGCACTTCGAGTCGGGGTTGGGCGTTGGCATCCAGGGGATGCTGAAACCAGGGCCGGTCACACTGTTGCGCATCGGGGGCACAGACATGCGGCGGCTCTGGCTGGCCGAAGGCGAGATCCTGCAAGCGGGCGAAGCCGAGAACCTCTGCCGGACACAGGCTGAAGTTTACCTGACCCGTGGTCACGTTACCGATCTGTTACACGCCCCCCTCGGCAACCACATGGTCCTGGTGCCGGGCTACCACGCGGACCGGCTGCGTACGTGGTGGGAGATGTTCATCTAGATCGCGCACCGTGCGCGGCACAAGACCCAAGACCCGCGCCATCTGTGTAGTGGTCAGCGTTTCGTGCCGGGTGAAAAGGTAGCCCAGGCATCGGGCGAACCCAGTCCGCCGGGCAAATGCGACCCCATCCTCACCGGAATGTCATCCTGAGCGTAGCGAAGGATCTCGTTCCCCAACAACGAGATCCCTCACTATCCTTCACAGCATTCAGGACAGGCCGTTCGGCAACTTGTCCCGAGCGCAGCGGGGATGACAAGTTGCCCACCCCCCAAACGCTACTTTCTACGCCGTAACACGACAACGCCCGTGCCAAATACAAGCAGCAAGCCCACGCCCCACAACAACCCACCGCGCGCCGCGAAGGCGCGCAGCCGGACCGCTGTTGGCGTCACGTCGTTACCTACTGCCCAATCCGAGAAGCCGGCGACATGGCTGCGGATGACCCAGGTGTTGGCGACGAAGGTCGTGTGCGAAGCCGTCTCGTCGTCGCAATCCCAACCCGCACCGGGGCCAGTGCCTTCCAACCAGCGACACAGGCGGCTACTGGCGTTGGCTGCAGCGAAAGGCAACGTCAGGGTCGTGGTAAAGCCGCTGGTGCAGCCGGTGGGCGTGATGACCCAATAGGCTCCGGTCTGCAAGGGTGTGGTGGCGTTAGGATGGTTGTCCGCCACCTGCTCCACCTGCAAGCCCGTCAGACAGCCGCCCGTATCGGTGACTACGATGCGCGCCAGTGTCGGACCGAATGTGTAGGTCCCTCCCCCGGAGACAGATTTGCTCACCAAGGTGGTATCGCTCAAGCGGGCCTCGAAGGCACCAATGTCGCAGGCCCAGTCGTCGCGCGCTTCGCCGCGCTGGTCGGTGGCGGGACAGACCGCATCATCGCCCGCGTCGATGGCGGGCGAGTTGAACAGTAACGGGATGGTGTGGGTCGCGCCACCGTAGTCGCCTAGCGGGCCGAGTTGGGGATCGGCGTCGATGTTACCGCCGCCGTCGCTGCCCAGACTGGCGTTCCAGCCGGCGCCCGAGCCGCCGGAGCCTTGGATATCACTATAGCGGATGGTTGGACGATTGGTGCTGCTATTGTAGATTTGCGGATCGGTGGACGCAGTATTACCCCACAGGATATTATTGTCCAGGGTCACGTTGATAGAATCTTGGTTGTAGAAACCACCACCGCTGCCGGTGGCGGTGTTGCTGACCACGGTGCTGTTGGTCATACTCAGCACGGCGGCTGAATAACCGGGGGAGCCGTTGCAAAGGCCGCCGCCATTTTGGGCCATGTTGTGAGAAAACGTACTGTTGATGAGGGTCAGTTTTGTGTTTACATTGCCGCCGCTGAAGATACCGCCGCCATACCAGCCGGCGGTGTTGCTGTAGATGCTGCTATTGGTCACGGTCAGTACCGAGTCCCACCAGTTCCAAATGCCGCCGCCGTCGCCATGCACCGTATTACTGTAAATGGCACTATCGATCACGGTTAAACGGCCCTGATCGGGGTTGGAGCCATAGTTGCTCAGTCCGCCGCCACTGGAACTCCCGTTGATATTCCCGGAGATCGTTGAGCGCTTGACCGTCATCGCCCCATAATCGTTGGAGATGCCGGCGGCGCCGGCCTCACACCAGTCGCCAACCACCACATTGTCGGAAATCGTGCTGTTGCTCACCGTCGCTGTGCCACGGTTGCTGATGCCGCTGCCGCCACAGGGAGCTGTGTTGTTCGATATAGTGCTGCTTTCAACCGCCAGCCTCGTGCCCGACCGACTGTAGATGGCGCCGCCGCTCTCGGCCGCATTGCCCGTGAGTGTGCTGCCCGTCACGGTCAGCGTGCCCCGGTTATAGATCGCTCCTCCGCTGCCGGTCACATATCCAGTTCTACTTGCGGCGACGTTGTCGGTAAAGGTAGTGTCGATCACGGTCAACGTGCCTAGGTTATAGATGCCACCACCATTGCCGGTGTACTCTTCCCAATCGGGATCATAGTAAGTGGCGGTGTTGCTCACGACGGCGCTGCGCGTCAGCGTAACCACCGCGCCCGGTTCGATCAGGATGCCGCCGGCGCGAGGAGAGGAACTGAAAGTGTCTCCGGTCGTCACGCGGCCGTGGGCAATGGTCAGGCTGTCCAGGGTGACGTGCGTGTCGGTGTAGATGTGAAACACGCGCACGGCGTCGTTGCCACTGACGGTGACCGGCGTTCCCAGGCTGCTGCCGTCGATGGTCAGGGCCGCACTGATGACGAGCGGGCTGGCGAGCGTAATCGTCTGCCCGTCCAGCGCGGGCGCAAAGGTGATCCAGTCGCCGGGCGTGCCGTCGATGATAGCCTGGCGCAGAGTACCCGGACCGGAATCGAGCGTGCTGGTGACGGTGATCGTACCCGCCCACACAGTCAAGGGGTGCAAGAGCAACCCCATACCCAGTGCTATGATCAGCGCCAGGCTCCAACGTACTCCGTGAAAACCTTTCAAAGTAACCATTTCGTCCTCCATCTGTAAGATTACAAAACTCGGATTTTACGATTCGATATGCTACGGGCTACGCCTGCGCGCCGCGCCCATACCAAAACCGCCAGCAGCGCCACCGCTGCAATCCCGCTGCCCGCCGGAGACTCGGCAATGAAGGTCACTACCTGCACTGCGTTGGGATACTCTGTCTTGATGTACCAGAAGCCGCCGCTCATCTCGAAGTCGCCGCCGGACATCAGGCCCGCATCCGGCTGGCCCGCCGCGCCGCCCAGCCAGTAATTCCCACCGGCGCTGAAGCGCCCGCCATCGTCCACCGTGGACCAGGT
>JBNGDR010000061.1:0-9463 GCA_049975685.1 Anaerolineae bacterium | reverse complement strand
TCCTACGTCCAGAATCTTCATGCCCGGCGCGACGCCGGCGACGGCCAGCGCCTCGGCGAGTCGACGTGAGAGATATTCGCCCTCACTGGAGAGATATTCGGTGTACCCCTCACAGGCACTCAGGAAATATTCCTCGTCGTAAAGGACCGAAGGTACACTTTCCCTGGTTTCTTCCGGCACTACCCGCCTCCTCAACAGTATCAGACTCGATTATAACCCATGGCAACCACAAATCAACGAGGGCACAGCCCCTGAAGCGGTTCAGTAGGCGTTAGGTGACTGGAACCACTGCAAGATGGTTCTGATGATGATCTTGATATCCAGCAGCAGCGACCAATTCTCGATGTACCATAGGTCGTATTTAGTGCGCTCTGCGATGGAGGTATCTCCCCGCAGGCCGTTGATCTGGGCCCAACCCGTCAGACCGGCCTTCTCGCGATGACGTTCCATGTAGCGGGGAATGCTACGGCGGAACTGCTCCACGTAGACGGGTCGCTCCGGGCGCGGGCCTACCATACTCATGTCCCCCAGGAGTACGTTGATGAACTGCGGCAGCTCATCCAGGTTTGTGCTGCGCAGGAAACTGCCAATGCGGGTGCGACGGGGATCGTCGGGACGCGTCCAACCAGGCCCTTCCTTCTCTGCATCATCGCGCATGGAACGGAACTTGAGGATAGGAAACGGACGGGCGTCCAAACCCATACGCTCCTGCACGTAGAAAACAGGGCCTGGGGATTCCAGTCGGATGAGCACGGCCAGGGAGAGCATAAACGGAGAGAAAAGGACCAGCCCCACCATCGCGCCCGCGACATCGAGGGCACGTTTGGCAACACGGCGCCATCCGGTCTGGGCAATGTCGCGCACCGTGAGCAGGGGCATTCCCCCCATCTCGCCGATGCTTACCGGTCCAGCCATGATCTGGAAGAGGTCGGGATAGACGCGGATAGTGACACGTCCGCGCTCGCACTCCGAGATAAGCCACAGGATCTCCTGATGAGAGGTCTCCTCGGGCAGTGCGATGACCACCTCCTCAACGCCGTGGTCGTCGATGATCTCGGCCAGTTTCATGGCCCGGCCGACGATGGGCACACCCAGCAGAGCTTTGGCACTGCCGCCGTTATTGGCGACGACGCCGACCAGATCGTATCCCAATTCAGGCGTCCAGAGGATCTTCTGGACGATCATCCGCGCAATGTCGCCCGTACCCACCACCACAACGCGACGACGTCCCCAGCCCTTACGGATGAGACGCTTCCGAAGCCATCCATTGAACAATCGGCCCAGCGTCGTAAACAGGATAGAGAATAGCCAGGCGTAGATAACCATCGCTCGAGGGTAATCACGACCGACGGTAAAATCCCGCAGGATCATAGAGGCAAGAGCCACGCCCATCAGCGTGCCCACGGTAGAACCGACCACGATACCATAGAATTCATCCACCCGGGAGGCCCGCGCCAGACTGTAAAGCCCGGCGAAGAAGAAGACGACGAGGACGGAGAGGGTATGGATGGCCAACATGGGTAGATACTCGGCAAAGGGTGCGATCTCTTCGGCGACGTCGGGCAACGGGACGAGCAAACGGAAGAAGTAAGCCAATACAAAGGCCAACGCGGCCATAAGTACGTCCGTCAGGACCATGAGAAGTATAAAAAGACGTGCGGCCCGTTCGTGTCTCATCTGGACTCCCTGGTCTGCAAAGCCGTCAAATGTAATCCGGTCCGCACCGCCCCTATAATGAGATAGTGCAACCAGCGGGGCGTCTGCGCCTCGTAATGTTTGCGATAGAAGATCTCCATGGCCCGCCAGAACTCCACCCTGGCCCGGGGGAACTTGCTACTGGAGGCCCGTTTGACGTGTAGTACCGTGACTCTGGGGTAGTAATAAACCTTCCAACCTGCTTCCTTGATCCGGTAAGCCCAATCTAAATCCTCACCGTACATAAAGAAATGGTCATCCAGAAGCCCTACCCTCTCTATGGAGGCACCACGCACCAGCATATAAGCACCCACGACGGAATCTACTTCCGCCGATTCATCAGGATCCAGGTAGGTAAGATTGTAGCGACCGAATCTCCGGCTACGAGGAAAGAGACGCGCCAGACCGGTGAAGCGATAGAAGGCCACCTCAGGCGTGGGAAAGGAACGGCGACAGGCCAGATCGAGGGAACCATTGGGCCGCACGAGCTTGGGACCCAGTATGCCCAGATCAGGATGGTCGTCCATGAAAGCCACTGTCCTGGCGAAGGCGTCAGGTGGCACCTCGGTGTCCGAGTTAAGTAACAAGGCATAACGAGCCCCACCCTGCTGTCCCCGACCAAATCCAAAGGCTCGCAAACCCTGGTTATTGGCTGCGGGATAGCCAAGGTTTTCCTCGTTGGCAATGAGCAAAACCTCCGGAAAATCCCGGGCGACCATCTCGGTGCTGCCGTCGGCGGAAGCGTTGTCCACCACGCAGACCCTGAAATCGACGCCGGTGCTGTCGAACACCGTCTCCAGACAGCGTTTTAGAAGATCCCGTGTATTGTAATTGACAATGATGACGTCTAAATCCATCAAACGTATTCTAACACAGAGGGGGTGGTCAGCAAATAGCAGCCTGGCGACGTGGGACGGGCGGCTCGCCCGTCCTGCCGGCCAAGATAGATGTGGGAATATCTACGACTCCACGATCTATGATGGCCCCACAGGCATGATGGTGGCATCGTCCTCGGCGACGATCTCCACCTCAACGGTGCCGCGCGTGAGTTCGCGGAGAGATTCCTGAAAAGCGGAGACACGCTCCAGGGTCAGCCGTGTCGTAACCGTCACCTCGGCGGCGAAGGTTTCATCGATGATCTGCCCGCCGTGGGCCTGGACCAGAAGGCGCAACCGCTCGAAGACCGAGTAGGGCACCGTAAAGCGAAGGGTCTGCGTCGCCACCTTCACCGCACGGGGTGTAACTTCCAGCACGGCACGGACGGCGTCACCGTAGGCGCGCACCAATCCCCCCGTCCCCAGCTTGGTCCCACCGAAATAACGCGTTACGACTACGGCGACATCCCCCAGGCCGCTACCCCGCAGCACGGCCAACGCGGGCCGCCCGGCGGTTCCCGAGGGCTCACCGTCATCACTGCTGTGGGCAATCACGGACGCACCATGCCCGATGATGAAAACAGGCACGTTGTGCGTGGCGTCGGCAAACTCCTCTCGGATACTTTCAATAAAGGCACGCGCCTCCTCAACATCGAAAACCGGCGCAAGGGTGGCGATGAAGCGCGAGTTAACCACTCTGATCTCGGCACGCGCCTCTCGAGCGGGAACGAATAAATCACTCATAGACCCATTGTAACCTCCACGGGGGAGAGTCAAGTACCCAACGCTCACTACGTTCGTGTTTGACTTTGATGGGGACTGTTCTACAATGGAGATGAAAATGAGGAACCTCACCGCTTACTGTGCGTTGCAAATAAGCACACTCTTCGCTATACTCCTGGGCCTTGCTATGCGTGGCACGCAGGTTAGAAATCGCCCAACAATGATCCTAGCAATCCTTACATCCATGTCTGAACCTAGACCCTGCCAGCAACCAACTGGCAGGGTTATTTTTTAGAAATAACCCATATCCAAGGAGGTCACGATGACGGTTTATGCAAACTCGCCCGATGGCCCGGTCGAATGGGAACGCCTGTTGGCCCATCGGACCCAGAATATGCAGAGCTCGGCAATCCGCGAGCTGCTCAAGATCACCGCTCTCCCAGACATTATCTCTTTCGCGGGGGGGCTACCCGCTCCCGAACTCTTCCCGGTGCGGGAGATCGAGGAGGCCTGCCACTATCTGTTACGAGAAGAGCCTATGAAGTCGCTGCAGTACAGCACAACCGAAGGACACCTGCCCCTGCGGGAATTCCTGGCCGAATCTATGGCCAAGTACGGCATCCAGCACGGCCCCGACAATATACTCATCACGACGGGTTCCCAGCAGGGGCTGGATCTGCTGGGCAAGGTCTTTATGGACCCGGATACACCTGTCCTGGTCGGTGAACCAACCTACCTGGGAGCCATCCAGGCGTGGCGTGCTTACGAAGCCCGCTTTGTAACGGTGCCGTTGGACGAACACGGCATGCAGGTAGACCAGATCGAGGCATTGGTCAAGAAAGAGACGCCGGCCTTCATCTACGTGTTACCCAACTTCCACAATCCGGCGGGTACCACACTGCCAGAGGATCGGCGGCGGCGACTGGTAGAGATCGCCCGCAAGTACGATCTCATCATCATCGAGGATGATCCTTATGGAGCGTTACGCTACGAGAGCGAGGATATCATCCCCATTGCGGCTCTCGCACCTGAGCGAACCATCTACCTGGGGACCTTCTCCAAGACGTTGGCCCCTGGGCTGCGCATTGGCTGGCTCGTAGCACCAGCTGAGATCACCTATCGTCTGGTCCAGGCCAAGCAGGGCGCGGACCTCCACACCAGCACCTTCACGCAGATGATAGCCAACGATGTCGCCCAGCGAGGTATTCTCAAGATGCACATCCGGAGGATCCGTCAGGTCTATCGGGAACGCCGCGATACCATGCTCGACGCACTGGAAGAATGCTGGCCCAACGGTTGCTGCTGGACCCGTCCCGAGGGCGGCCTGTTCCTCTGGGCCAAGGTACCCGACTCCATCGACACCACGGAGTTTCTCAAGGAGGCCCTCGAGAAGAAGGTCGCCTACGTGCCAGGGAACAACTTCTTTGCCACAGGAGAGGGCGGGCACAACGCCATGCGTCTGAACTTCAGCAATGCCAAGCCGGAGATTATCGTTGAAGGTATCCGTCGTCTGGGCAATGCCCTGAAGGAACAACTGCTCTAGGCCTAACCTAGCACCCCCTTGCACAGCACACATCAACAAGGGAGACTTCCAACGCAAAGGTACTTCGGTAAGGGCAAGCATAAAATATCATGGAGGTCAACAATTCCAGAGCATCAACGGATGCAAGGAGGTTTGACAAGTAAAGGGGACATGCTATACTCAAACATTGAAGATTCCCAGGGAGGATAACGTGTGAGAGCCGCTCAGGGAGGCAATGTTGAGCGACTCTCATCATATTTGAGAGGGGGGTGATTGATGACAACGGAGCGACGGGTTGAGGACAACATGGTCGTCAGCCTCAGTTACAAGGTGCGATTGGATGACGGGCAGCTGGTTGATTTCTCCGAGGATGAGCCTTTCCAATACATCCACGGACAGGGAACTATCATTCCGGGATTGGAAGAAGCTCTTACAGGCATGCAGCCTGGTGAGAGTAAGCAGGTTACTATTCCCCCAGAGCGGGCCTACGGCGAACGTGTTGAAGGGGCCACTCAGTGGATTCCCCGAGCCGCTTTCCCCACCGATGAAACTTTGGTCACAGGCATGATCTTTCAAGTCGAAAGTGAAGAGGGACAACTCGTTCCCATCTTTGTGAAGGAGATCGAAGAGGACCGTGTACTGGTAGATTACAACCACCCACTGGCCGGCGAAACCCTACATTATGCAGTTACCATCGAGGACGTGCGACCCGCCACCGAAGAGGAGTTGGCTCATGGTCACGTTCACGGTGGAGCAACACATCCGTAAGATTCATTAAGTCATGGAGGTTCTGAAGAAGATGGAGAGTAAGCGAGTGATCGGGAACGTCAAGTGGTTCGATGAGAAGAAGGGATTTGGCTTTATTACGCCGGAGGATGGTGGTCGCGACGTGTTCGTGCACTACTCTGACATCGATGGCCAAGGGTTCAAAACGCTGCATGAGGGGGAGCGAGTGGAGTTTGAGATCACCCAGAATGAGCGCGGTCCCAAGGCCGCAAAGGTAACCCGCCTTTTCTAACCAACTCGGAAAGAGAAACCGAGCCGTGACCTGAGGTCACGGCTCGGTTTTTGCTTCAGGGGATATAACCCTTCCCTATCCTTTGATAACACCCACAGGACGAACTCGGGCCACTTTTCGCCCAATCCCCGCCCCAACGACGGATTCTACGACCAGACTCACGTCCTTGTAGGCTGCCGGAGCCTCCTCCGCCAGACCGGGCATCGATCCCGCCTGTACAACGATCCCCTCGTCGTTCAGTTCCTTGAGCAGATCCTTACCCCAAACCTGACGCTTCGCCTGGCGCCGGCTCATGGTGCGCCCGGCGCCGTGGCAGGTGGAGCCAAAGGTCTCTTTCATGGCCCCTTCGGTTCCCACGAGGACGTAAGAGGCCGTTCCCATCGAGCCGGGCACGAGCACCGGCTGACCGGTCTGCTGATAGACCTCGGGTAGATCGGGGTGTCCCGGCGGGAAGGCGCGCGTGGCACCCTTGCGATGGACGACGAGCTTCCGGCGCTCACCATCGACGTCGTGAAACTCGATCTTGGCGACGTTGTGGGTGACATCGTATACCTGGTGAAGGTGCCAGTCGTGAACCTTGCCCGCGAGCACCTGCTCGAAGGATCGCCTCACGAAATGGGCCAGCACCTGGCGATTGACAAAAGCGAAGTTCGCCGCCGCGGCCATAGCCGCCATGTAATCCTGGGCTTCAGAAGAGTCTAGTGGGGCTGCGACGAGCTCGCGCTCTGGGATGTGGATGCCATATCGCCTGGGGACGTCCTGCAGCCGCCGCAGGTATTGGCTGCAAACCTCGTGTCCCAGACCGCGCGAACCGCAGTGGATCTGCACGACGATGGCTCCCCGGCGGAGACCGAAGACGTCGGCCACGTCGGGATCGTAGATCTCGTCCACGACGTCGATCTCCAGAAAGTGATTACCCGAACCCAACGAGCCTACCTGGGAGAGTCCACGTTCCTTAGCCCGCGCAGGAACAGCATCGGCTCGGGCACCGGGAAGATTGCCACCGTTCTCGGTTCGGGCGAGATCGTCGGATTCGGCGTACCCTTCCTTCAAGGCCCACCCGGATCCATTCTCCAGCAGCCGCTCCAGATCCTTGCGCGATACACTGACAGCGCTACCCTTCCCCAATCCACTGGGGCAGTTCTGGTAAAGCGCGATGGTCAGATCTTCAACGTAGGGCTCAATCTCCTCAAGCAGCAACCCCGAAGCCAACATCCGCACACCACAGTTGATGTCGTAGCCCACCCCACCGGGGGAGACGATCCCCTCATCGTAGTCGAAGGCAGCGACACCACCGATGGGGAACCCATACCCCTGGTGCATATCGGGCATAGCCATAGCATACTTCACAATGCCGGGCAGCATCGCCACGTTGACCAGCTGTTGGATAGATTTATCACCGAACGCCTGATCGAAGATCTCGACGTTGCCGTAAATCCGGGCCGGGACCCTCATCCGTGAGTCGTAGTTCTGTGTCAGCTCCCAAACGTACTCGCCAACTTGTTCGAAATCCTGTTTGCTCACCATTGCAAACCTCCCAAAAACTATATTGTTAACACTAAATCAGGTAGAACGCACGCCATACTCTCGTAACCATCTCTTTCATCATCCTTCATCCCCCCGCCTTCATCCTTTCAAGATGGTTCTCAGATATCGAAGACGATCTCCGTCTCGTAACCTTCGGGTGTGGAACGTACCTCCAGATTATGAAAGGTGGTCGCCTTGATGTAACTCTCGTACCGCTCCACGGGACCGCCTCGCGCCGTCGCCCGCAGGGAGGTCGAGGTAAGAAGTTCGAACTCGAAGTCAACGTAGGCTCGCAGGCCCTCCCCCCGTTCACCCAGGTAGAGGAGCTCGTTGAGCCAGTCCACGAGCAAAGTCTCCACGTCGGGTGCATCCAGCACTATACTTACCCTCTCCGTGGTAGATATCTCCTCCGCATCGACGAGCAGGGCAAACATACCCTGGGCCGCCGTGGCAAATAGATCCTCCAGATCCTCACCCCAGACGTGTATGGAAAGATCTGCCGTGTGTTCCACTTCCTCCCAACGTCCTCCGGTCATGATCGCATCCCTCCCTCAATATCTGATAAATCGTCCAGCGCCCGCCCAGAGATCAGATACTTCTCAATGAAATCAGCCAGCCCCACCACCTGCTCCAATGCAAAGCGTGGGAGCGGGCCGCAGGCCAAACACTCCACGTCAGTAACACAAGCGATACGACCCTCGATCTCCGGTAGAAGACTGGGATCGCAGGCTTCGCGCACCACCTCGATCTTGGGCAGCGTACCGTGCTTGTATCCCTCAACAAGGATGAGATCCAACCCGTGGATCTCGCCGAGGACCTGATCCAGAGGCGGTTCGGAATCCCAACGATGGGTATGCACCACCCGGTCGGGCGTCACCAGGGTCGTATGAGCCGCTCCAATCTCCCAGAAGCGGCGGGTATCGGTGCCGGGTAGATCGGTCTCGACGCCACGATGGCGGGTGTGTTTGACCACCCCCACGCGATATCCCCGCGCGCTGAGCTCGGCGACAAGCTTCTCCAGCAACGTCGTCTTGCCGCTGCCCGAGCGTCCGATGAAGGCGATAGCAGATACGCTCAACGTGGAATTCACGATAGATCCTCCAATAATGGGTAAGCAGTGAGCCGAGAGCGGTGAGCGGTGGACAGAAATCAGGAAGTAGGACTCGCGTTATTGAATCCGGTCAGTACCTTGGAAACTGGTTCAGCATTTTTGTGATGAGGCATTGGTTGTGCCCTACAGCGACCTCTCCAGGAAATCCAGGACACAGGTCAGCACCTCATCAGGTGTGAGGGCGGTGGTGTCGACGTAGAGGTCGGCGTGGGTGCGCGCGTGTGCCAATCGAACCTCGCGCTCCTCGTCCCACCATGAGGAGGGCTTCGAAAGACCCTCACGGCGTGCCGCCTCCTCCTGGGCCACGTCGAGATAGATCAAGAGATCGGGGTTGGTGATGCGTAACCACATGGTGGGATTCGCCGAGTGTTCCTGGCGGATCTCACGCACACGATAACCCAGTTGACGGAGCCGCCGCACCAGCTCGGATTTGCCCGAAGAACAGGGACCAACGACGCCGAGAAGGATCTGGCCTTCGGCCATAACAGCACCTCAACAAGCCGATGACAAAACCGCGATCAGAACTCCGGCACGGGCATCTCAATGTTCATGAAACGCGGACCCGTGCCCTCGCCGGGTAATACCTGCACGACAACAATACTTGTATCGTCGGTAGGACGTCCATCGTCCAGAGCAATGGCCCGCTCCAGGAGACCATCGGCCAACGTCTGAGCCACAGGCTTCTCCGTCCAGATCTCCTCGATAGCCACCGCCACGTCAAAGTGGCGGCCCGTCCGGCTGCCCGCGTGGAGCAACCCATCGGTGAAGGCACAAGCCATCAACCCCGGCTCCAGGGGAAGAACCTCGACGGCAGGGCGGGCGTGACGGTAAAAGCCCAGCGTTGGGGCCTCCTCTGAGAGACGACGCAACTCCCCACTGGATGTATGTACGAAGACAGGCGGGTCCCCGCAGCGGGTGATGACCACGTCCCGGGCTCCGAGATCGACCGAGAGAATGACCAACGTCGCCGATACACGCCCGCCGCGCAGAGC
>JBNGDR010000060.1:0-9493 GCA_049975685.1 Anaerolineae bacterium | reverse complement strand
CCCTTTTTCACAGCGGAGCGTTTCACGGGCCTTCGGGGGCGTTTCGTTACCCTGGAGGAGACCCTGCGTGGCTTTCGCGAGATCCTTGAGGGGCGCCATGATGATCTGCCGGAGCAGGCTTTTTACATGGTGGGGTCCATCGACGAGGTTCTCACAAAGGCACGCGAGATAGAGGAAGAGAGGGAGCTGGCGTGAGCGATGCGTTGCGCCTGGTCGTGCTCACTCCCGTCGAGACCATCCTTGAAATGGAGGAGGTCTCTTGGGTGAAGGTAAAGCTGGCCGATGGCATGGGTCTGGGGATCTTCCCCGGTCACGCGCCGCTGCTGGCCGAGACCCTCCCTGCTCCCGTGCGTTATGCCGATTCTTCAGGAGAATACGCACTGGAGGTGGAAGGTGGCATCCTTCAGATTGCGTCGGGGGAGGTCACGCTCTTTACGCCGGGCTCGCTCCTGGAGCGTCCTTCCACGGCAGAATCGGAGGAGGAGGGCGCAGCACGCTTCGATCGCCTGGCGCAGGCACTCCTGGAGATCCTGCAACGACGATCTGAAGAGAGTGCGCCCGATTCTCATGACGAAAAAGAGGGATGAGAAGCCCTGGTTCCACGAGCTGGGGCGAGCGAGCTCCCTGGGCTGGGATCTGGCATTGCCCATCTTCGGTGGCGTGTTGCTGGGGCACTATCTCGATGGGCGGTGGGGTACCGATTACGTCTTCACCGTCGGGTTGCTCTTCCTTGGCGTGATGGCAGGCTTCTATAGTATCTGGCGCTTCAGCCAACGGCTGTAGATTGAAACGTAAAACGTGAAATGTGAGTGAGCTGAAAAAAATCGGATTTTTCGCAGCCAAGATCACCAGATGTAGGGGGTGACTTACCAAAAATCCGATTTTTAGGATGTGGTAAATTCTTTGAAGGTTTCAGAAGGGAGTGTGAGGTATGAACGTTGAGCCGCAGGTCGTCTTCTGCCTGCCGGGAAATATCTGTGTCACCGATACCGTTACCTCAACATGGGTGATGATGGCTCTTATCCTGGCCCTGGGCATTCTGGCGCGTCGGAAGATGCCAGCGGCCCTGGATATGCTCTTGGATTTCCTGCTCGACATGATCGGTGACGTGATACCGGATGAGGAGACAGCACGGACCTATCTGCCTTTCCTGGGATCGCTGGCTATCTTCATCGCCGTGGGCAACAGCATCGGGGTGGTACCCCTGCTGGTGACGCCCACCCGTGACGTGAGCACGCCGCTGGCGTTGGCCATCATTGTCTTTTTTGCTGTCCACTATTACGGGGTGAAGGAAAAGGGGTTGTTGACATACCTGAAGGATCTGGCGGCTCCTCTCTATCTCTTGCCCCTCACTCTCCCTCTGGAGATCATCGGTCAGCTCAGCCGTACCCTATCCCTTACCCTGCGTCTCTTCGGCAACATTATCAGCGCGGAGCTGGTGGTGGCCGTTGTCTTCTCACTGGTACCTCTCTTTGTGCAACTGCCTCTGGTGGGCCTGAGTCTCTTTACGGGTCTGCTCCAGGCTTACATTTTTACGGTACTGGCTACGGTTTATATTGCCTCCGGCATTGAATCTAAATGAATCTGTCTGACTACACTGCATTTCAACGACATTACCGACAATAAGAAAGGAGTCTACAATGTGGGATTTGAGTTCTGATGCCTTGATCACCGTTCTCACCATCATCGTTTCGGGGTTGGGGATCGTTCTGGGGGCGTTGACGCCCGCTATCGTCGAGGGCCGTGTTGCCCTGAAGGCGCTGGAGGGGATGATCCGGCAGCCTGAGGTCGCTGGCGATCTCCGCACGACCATGATCATCGCCATGGCCCTCTTGGAGTCTACGGCCATCTACGCCCTGCTCATCTTCCTCATCCTTATCTTCGCCAATCCTCTACTCGACCGTTTCTTCCCGCAGGCGGCCCCCCAGAGCCTGTTGCTTTTGTTCAATGTCTAGGACTTACGTGAGGGCGACCCCGAGGTTCGTCCCTGAGGTGCCGTGGGGTGCCGAGGAGAGACTATGGATCTGATTCCCAATCCCACCACTGTACTATTCGAGATCTTCAACTTTCTCGCCCTGAGCGCGCTGCTGTACTTCTTCGTCTTCAAACCCATGATGCAGCGCATCAGAGAGCGGCGAGAGGAGAAGGAAGAGCTGCTCCAGGAGCTGCAGGAGGACCGCGAAGCGGCGCAGGAGAAGCGCGCCGAATGGGCGGAGCGGGTGGAGCACGCCGAGGAAGAAGCGGCCTCCATCATCTCTGAGGCTCAGGAGCAGGCTGAGCAGGAGCGTCAGGCCGTTCTTGAGGAGGCACAAGAGGAGGTGGAGCGCATCCTGGTGGAAGCGCACGCCGACGCCGCTCGCGTGCGGCGCCAGGCCATGCAGGAATTTCACGACGAACTCCTGGCTGCCATTCTGGACATCAGCGGCATGGTCGTCCGGCAGGTGGCGCCAGAGGAACTCCACACCTCCATGGTCCAGCAGCTTAACGATCGTATCTGGGAGATGGGGCGGAGCGAGATGGAGCGGGTGGAGACCTTCCGGCGCTCACTGGGCGACCGGGTGCCCACCGCTCACGTCAGGACGGGCCAGCCGCTCTCCCAGGAGATGCAGGGTAATCTGGCCCGGACCCTGGGCGCCCTGGGCGACCGCAACGTCGATCTGGATATTGAGGTCGATCCGGATCTGGTCGCTGGTGTCCGCGTGCGTATGGGGGACATCGTCATCGACAACTCTATCGCCGGGCAGATGGAGGCTATTGAGGACGAGGTCTCCGATGCTTTGAGGGAGCGCATGGCGCATGAACGAGAGGGTTGAAGGCCGCAACGACGCCGAGCGACGCGAGTCAGATGAAGAACAACTCGACGTCGGTGCGTTACTGCGGACGCTCCGCGAGCGGGTACGTGAGATGGATGAGGATGTGCGCGTTGAAGCGGCTGATCGCAGTCTCGTGAGGCGAATCAGCGATCGCATCCGGACTCTGCCCGAGCTTCGTCGGGCTCAACCGGAGATGGGCACGTTGCTGGATGCCTTGCAGGAGGAGGCCAGGGGTCTATCTCATCGTGTACGCTTCCATGACGTGGGTACCGTACTACACATTGGCGATGGTGTGGTTACCCTTTCGGGCCTGCCCAGGGCGCGAACCGATGAGCTGGTGACCTTTCCTACAGGCGTACGGGGTCTCATCCTTAATCTGGATCACGATCACGTGGACGTTATTCTCCTGGGGCCTGACGAGGGTATTCAGGGCGGTGATCTGGTCACCGCTACGGGACAGCGTCTGCGTGTCCCCGTGGGCAATAATCTGCTGGGGCGCGTGGTTAATCCCCTGGGGCAACCTGTGGACCAGCGCGGCCCCATCGATGCGATGGAAGATCGCTTTCTGGAACGGGATGCACCGGGTATTGTCGATCGGCGCCCCGTCTCGGAGCCTTTGCAGACAGGGCTCAAGGTTATTGACGCTCTGGTTCCCATCGGCAGGGGCCAACGGGAGCTCATTGTGGGTGACCGTCAGACGGGGAAGACAACTATCGCCGTCGATGCCATCCTCAATCAGGGGGATGAGGGCGGCGTCCTCTGTGTTTACGTCGCCATCGGTCAGAAGAAGTCAACGACCCTGGCGGTCATCGAGACTTTGCAGAGGCACGGAGCGTTGAAATATACCATCGTGGTCATGTCTGGCCCCGACGACACGCCCGCCTTGCGCTACCTGGCGCCCTATGCAGGTTGTACTATGGCAGAGTTCTTCATGTATCAAGGGCGGGACGTCTTGATTATCTACGACGATCTGAAAAAGCACGCCGACGCCTACCGCGAGCTCAGTCTCCTTCTGCGGCGACCGCCAGGCCGCGAAGCCTATCCCGGTGACATCTTCTACCTGCATTCCCGGCTGCTGGAGCGCTCGGCGCGGCTGAGCGAGGAGGCGGGTGGGGGATCGATGACGGCGCTCCCTATTGTGGAGACACAGCAGGGAAATCTCTCAGCCTACATACCCACCAATCTCATTTCCATCACCGATGGGCAGATTGTGTTGGAGACGGATCTCTTCAACCAGGGCATCAAGCCCGCCGTTAATCCAGGACGGTCGGTCTCCCGTGTGGGAGGCAAAGCACAGACGGAGGTTATGCGGAAGCTGGCGGGGCCCTTGCGACTGGATCTCTCACAGTATGAAGAGGTGGCGCGCTTTGCCCGTATCGGTACGGAGGTCGATGAGACGACACAGCGCCAGCTGCGCCGTGGGGAGCGGTTGCAGCGTATCCTTGTCCAACCGGCGCACGAGCCGCTGCCGTTGGCTCTTCAGGTGGTGGTGCTTCTGGCGGCGACGGAAGGTTACCTCGATGAGGTTCCTCTCTCGAAGATCCGTCGTTTTGGGGCCGGGTTGCGGGAGCGGGTGCGAGAGGCGCACCCGGGTCTGCTGGCCCAACTCAATCGCACCGGGCAACTCACAGAAGAGATGCGCGCGGCCTTCATTGCAACTATCGAGAACTACGCCACTTCCCAGGAGAACTAGAGGTTTTGTAGTAGGCGCTTCAGCGCTGTCAGGAGCTTGACTCTATGATGAAAATGGTGATGGCGGTGGTGGCACGAGATCAGGCCGATCCCGTACTCAACGCTCTGATCTCTGAGGGTCATATTGCGACCTTCACCGAGAGCCGGGGAGGTTTTCTGCGGCAGGCGCAGCATATGCTCTTCATGGCCGTGGAAGAGGAGAAGCTTGAGGAGGTTCTGGCGCTCATCCGCGCCCATTGCCGCGGCGAGGTTCGGGTCCAGTCCGAGGGAGGGGGAATGCTCTCGCCAGGTCTCCGGCCTGCTTCGGCGGAGGTCGGCGGTGCGGTGATCTTTGTCTGGCCGTTGGAGCGCTTCGAGATCTACTGATGCCTAATCTGGAGCAAATCCAGGGACGTTTGGATAATATCCGCACCGTGGAGCCTATCCTCGGTGCCCTGCGCACCATCTCACTGGGCAGCTGGAAGGCCTCACTCAACCGGCAGCGGGAGTTACGTCCCTACGCCGAACAACTGCGAGGAATGTTGCCCCTCCTCGTGCCCCGGTTGGAGCCAGGACCCATCACGCGCCTGTGGCGCAGGGTATGGGTCAAGGGGAGGAGACGCAGGAGTACCACCTCGCCATCGAGAAAGGTGAGCGTATTGATCATAGGGAGCGAGCGTGGGCTTTGCTCCAACTTCAATGAGCGAATCTTCCAGCGAGTGCAGCTCTACCTCGTCGAAGAGCGGGATGACGGTGCCGAGGTCGATCTGATGGTGCTGGGATCGCGCCTCCATCGGCTCTTTGCCCGTGCCGATCTACCGTTGGCCTGGGCTGAATCGCTGCCGGTGACGACAATACCTCCCTTTGGGTTGGCGTTCGATCTCACGCGACGCTGGCTTTTACAGTATGAGGCGGGGGAGGTAGACGCGGTGGATCTTATCTACAACGCCTATCGAGGATTGGGACGTTTCGAGCCTACTGTAGAGCGACTCATCCCCCCGGAGCCCCCCTCGGCCACGACAGCTACCCTGCCCCCCTTCACGATCATCGAGACAGACCCCCTGGATCTCTACACCCGCGTTGTTGAACAATGGACGGCTATTCACTTCTACTCCCTGCTCCTGGATTCAACGGCCGCGGAACACTCGACGCGCTATCAGCTCATGGAGGGCGCTTCGGAGAACGCAGAGCGACTGATCGAAGAGCTTACCGACGACCTGCAAAGCCTACGTCGACAATCTATCACCCGCCAGATGCAGGAGTTGGCCGTCGGCGCCGGGCTTCTTGACTGACGAGGATTCCATGAAGAGGCTTTGGGCGCCCTGGAGGATGCCTTACTTGTTGAACGAGGATGAGAAACCGGAAGGGTGTATATTCTGTCATAAGGCAGAGCGCTCCGATGAGGAGGAGCATATCCTCTATAGGGGTGAACATGTTTTCGTAGCGCTGAATCGTTACCCCTACAGTAACGGGCACATGTTGGTCATTCCTTACCGGCACACCAGCCGCCTTGAGGCGCTGGACGATTCTACACTGCTGGAGATGATGCAGATCACCCGTTGTACGCTACGCATCCTGCGCGCAGTCTACCAGCCCCAGGGCTTCAACGTCGGTATCAATGAGGGAGAAGCGGCGGGCGCGGGTGTCGCCGAGCACCTGCATCTGCACATCGTGCCCCGGTGGAACCACGATGCAAACTACATGACCGTCATTGGGGAGACAAGGGTGCTGCCCGAGATGTTAGATGAGACCTACCGCATCTTTCGCCCTCGCTTTGACCGGCTGGAGGCGCTTTCCGAAGAGGTTGACTAAGGGCTCGTAAAAGAATAGCTCCTCTTTTTGTCGCCCGCCCCCATCTCGGGGGTGGTTACCTATAGACTCTAGTCTGACCAAGGGCTTGTAAAAGGATAGCTTCTCTCTTTCTCGCTCCCCGCCCCCGTCTCGGGGGTGGTTACGTATAGACTCTAGGATGTATGCTTGAGCACCATCAAGGTAATGTCATCAAACTGAGGTGCCTTTCCCGAAAACTCCTGGACCTCATCCATAAGCCGTGCATGTAGCTCGTCGGCTGGAAGCGTGCGGTGGTGCTCGATGCTCTTCAGAAACCGTTCGGCCCCGTAGAAATTCCCGCTTTTGTCCTCTGCGTCGGTGACGCCGTCGGTATATAGGATTAACACATCCTCTGCTGTGATCTGCACCTCTTGTTGTTCCCATGTGGGACCCTCGAAGATTCCAAGAGGCATACCTGTTCTGAGAAGACAGTGTGTTATGCCATGATTGCGGGCATTGAGGAGATAGGGTGGGTTGTGGCCGGCGTTGGCATAGGTCAATATCCCGCTGGCGGGATCGAGCACGCCGTAGAAGACTGTAACGAAGTGATCGGTGTCTGTGTCCATGAGGATGCGGCGGTTGACGGTCTTGAGCACGTAATCGGGGCGCCTTAGATACTGGAGGGCGTAGGTGCGGATGAGGGTGCGGCTCAGGGCCATGTAGAGGGCGGCCGCCGTGCCTTTGTCTGCCACGTCAGCGATGACAATGCCAAGGAGCCCGTTTGAGAGGGGTATGAGGTCGTAGAAGTCGCCTGACGTCTCCCGGGCGGGGATCAGTTGGGCGGTGATCTTCCAGCCGGGTACCTCCGGCAGGGCTTTGGGTAGAAAACTGGCCTGGATGTGACCGGCGAGGGCCAGCTCCTGTTCAGCCTTCTGGTATTCCAATGTCTGTCGGTAGACCTTCGCGCTGTGTAATGCCGAGGCTATCTGGGCTGCCACCGATTGGACAGCGGGCAGTAGATTGATAACGGATTCCAGGGCTTCGGGGGTTTCCTGGCGGGCCAGGTAGATCCCACCGATGGGCTTCCCGCTCTCCGTATCCAGAATGGGGGCGGCGATTATGCCTCGTTTAGCACTCCGCTTCTCCCACTCCTCGGTCCAGGGGAGAACAGATCCTTGTTCAAAAGCGTGAGCTCGCCTGGTGGTGCGCAACCATTCCCAAAGGGCAGGTGGTGCTGATGGGGTCTCAGGTGGATTGTGGAGTAGGGTACCCTCACCAAAGATGCGAATCTCGATGTTGGTGTAGGGGAAGAGGTGGGCCACCTGCTCCTCCAGGATTCCCGAGAGATCCAGATCGTCCAGTGGTGTATTGAGGAGCGCCCTGCCCAATGCCTCCAATCTGGCCAGTTCCCGCGAGCGCTGGCGGCTTCGAGTTGCGACTCGACTCAGCTGGTGGGCCAGATAACTGGTCAATACCACGGACGCCGTAAAGATGAGAAAGATGTCGAGTCCATTCTGAGCGTAGAGGACCGCTCCCAGGATGCTGAAGGGATCGATGACGAAGTTGAAGAGTGACGTGAAGGACCAGAACTTGACGAGAGTGCGGAGTGACGCTTCCGAGGGCGCGACGGCCCGTGAAGAGGCGACAATGTAGGGGAGCAAGATGGCAACGTAGATGAGATCTCTCGCGAGAGTGGCACCCAGGGCCGGAAGCAGGGTGCCAGAACTGAGATCGGAGGGCGGAAACGTACCCCCCCAATGCTTATAGAGCGCCAGTGCCGAGAGTGTCCCCAGAGTTAGTTGTGCAAAACTGATAGTGCAATTCCGAAGGACGACCCAGTACTGGTGCTCCGTTTGTTGGCGCCACCACTTCACGTAGGTGTAGCAGAGGTGAAGCAGCGAGACCCACAGAACGCTGGGACCGAAGACCAGGGCCGTGGACCAGACCACTACCGTAGCCAGTGACTCTTGCCAGTCGGCGAAGCGACCCTTACGCCATTCCACCTGGATGAAGAAGGATAGATAGTCGAGGAGAATGAGAAGAGCCAGAATGAGAAGCATGACGGGCCATTGCGCGTAGTAAAGCGCCAGATCGGTGGCGGTGATCAGCCACGCAATGCCGAGTATGACCAGGGGGGTGGCATAGAGAACCCCGAAGACGTTGAGGGCCGCGCTTTTACGCTCCGTGACGCTGCCGGACTCTATGTCAGGTTTGAGCAGCCGGGCAATAGATAGCAAAAATGCTTCCATAGGCTAAGTTGCCTCATGACCTCTTTGATCTTCTTCCCTGACGAGGACCATGAGGGCGATGTCATCGAAGGGCGGGTTGTGATCCGCAAATTGACGGACCGAATCGAGCAGCGCCTTCTCTATTTCCCCGGCTGATTGCCCCAGATGTGCTTGGGTAGTATTCAGCAGCCGTTGCATGCCAAAAAATTCGCCCTCGGTATTTTCAGCGTCGGGTATGCCGTCCGTGTAGAAGATGAGAGTGTCACCGGGTGCCAGGATCAGCTGTTCTTGCTTCCAGCTCTCCCCTTCGAAGATGCCTAAGGGTATGCCCGTCCGTTGGAGCTGATACGGTTGCGAGCCGTCCCCCGCTCTGAAGACGAGGGGCGGATTGTGACCGGCGTTGGCGTAGGTCAATGTGCCCATCTGTGGATCAAGGATGCCATAGAAGGTGGTGACGAAGAGATCGGTGTCGGTATCCATCAGAATGCGCCGGTTAGCAACCTTCAACACGTAGTCTGGGCGTCCGCGGTATTGAAGGGCGTAGGTACGGATGAGGGTTCGGCTCAGGGCCATGTAAAGTGCAGCTCCCATACCCTTATCAGCGACGTCGGCGATGACGACGCCCAGCTGTCCATTCGAAAGGGGGATAAGGTCGTAGAAGTCACCCGAGGTCTCTTGCGCGGGTTGGAGACCAACGGCCAGTTGCCAGCCGGCGATCTGGGGGAGATTCTTCGGCAGGAAGCTCGCCTGAATCTGACCGGCAAGGGCCAACTCGCTCTCCACTTTCTGGAGGGCGAGGGTTTGCTGATAGACGCGGGCGCTGTGCAAGGCAGAAGCGATTTGCGCCGTGAGGGTTTGCACGGCGGGTAGTAGATCGGTGACGATCTCGGTATTGCGAAAGCGCTCCAGGTAAAGCCCGCCGATGGGCTTCCCTGTCTTAACGTCTAGAATGGGTGCCACGATCACCGCTTTATCGGTGAGATGCTCTCCCCAGGGTGTGGCGTGCTTCGG
>JBNGDR010000059.1:0-9499 GCA_049975685.1 Anaerolineae bacterium | reverse complement strand
CTGGATCTCAGTCTGCGCTACGCACCGCTGGCGCTCTGGGTGACCTGGGGCGCGCCCGCCCTTTTCATCCGCCTGGATCTCGCCGAGGGAGAACTCAGAACAAGATAAAGGATAAGGAAGTACACTGTCGATAACCTTCATCCTGTGGTACAATGCGTCGCAACGCGCAAGGGTAACGATGACTCCACAGAGTCAACTTTCAACCTGAAACTTTTAACTGATCCTGCAAGGAGGCTACAATCATGGCACAGGTATACGTCTCCGAACACCCTCTGGTGAAGCACAAGCTGGCCCTTCTCCGTCACAAGGACACGGATTCCAAGAAGTTCCGCGAACTCGTGAAAGAGATCGCCATTCTGCTGGCCTACGAAGCTACGGCCGATCTGGAGATGGAACCGGTGAAGGTGGAGACACCTCTGACGATGGCAGAGGGGCATCAGGTCAAGGATACCATTGGTCTCGTCCCCATTCTCAGATCGGGGCTGGGCCTGGTCAACGGCGTCTGGGAGATGATGCCCTCCGCCGAGGTCTGGCACATCGGCCTCTTCCGCGACGAGCGCACCTTGCGCCCGGTGGAATATTACAACAAACTGCCCGTCAGCCCCACCGTGGACATCTGCCTGGTGCTCGATCCCATGCTGGCGACGGGCGGCTCGGCTGTGGCAACGGTGGACGTCCTCAAAGACTGGGGGGCACGGCGTATCAAGTTCATGGGGGTCATCGCCGCGCCCGAGGGACTGCGTGTCTTCACCGAGGCTCACCCCGACGTCCCCATCTATCTCGCGGCTATCGACGATCACCTTAACGAGGTGGGCTTCATCGTCCCCGGCCTGGGCGACGCGGGCGACCGCCAGTTTGGAACGGGATAGGCGAGGTATTTTTGCTCACGATCTGACGTGGATACCTTGGCCCTCGAATTCCACTATGCGCTGATCCTTCTGGTCAGCCTCGCCCTGGCCCTCCTGCTAACTCCCGTGGGGGACTGGCTGGGCAGGCGGCTGGGTATCACGGCCCAACCAGGAGGCAGACGTCACCATCGGGGTGTCGTCTCCCGGCTGGGCGGGATCGGTCTCGTAGCAGGTTTCTACGGTGGGTTGGCCCTGGCCCGCCTGTTCCCCCTCTACACGGCCGATCCTCATGAGACCCTGCGCCTCTGGGGGCTCGTCATCGGAGGGGCGCTGATGTTCGTCCTCGGCCTGCTGGACGACCGCTTTGATCTCCCCCCCTGGGTGCAGTATCTGGGCTATCTGATGGCCGCTGGGGTGGCCATCGCCACCCTCATCATCCTGGAGCAATTCAACAACCCCTTCACCGACGAGCTCATCAACCTACCTACGCTGCTCTATGTCCCTCTCACCACCTTCTGGATCACGGGCATGATTGTCACCGTGAACTGGATGGACGGTCTTGATGGCCTTGCGGTGGGTGTGGCTGCTATTCTGACGACGGTGCTCGCCCTTCACATGATCCGTATGGGCCAGTTCAGCGTCGCACCACAGGCCCTGGCTCTGATGGGGGCCTCCCTGGGATTCCTCATCTACAACGTCTACCCGGCCAAGGTGCACCTGGGCAGTAATGGGGCTTTCACCCTGGGATATCTCCTGGCCGCGCTGGGGCTCATCGCGGGCGCACGGGTGGCGACGGTCCTGCTGGTGATGGGCGTCCCTGTCGTCGATGTGGCGTGGACCATCATCGACCGCATGCGTCACGGCGCCCGGCCCACAGAAGGGGATCGCCGTCACCTCCACTATCGCCTCCAGGATGCGGGGCTCTCGACGGGTCTCATCGTCCTGCTATACTGGGGATTCTGCGCCATTTTCGGCATCCTGGCTCTCACCATCTCCACCCGTCTTTTCAAGTTGCTGGCCCTGGGCCTCATCGGGGCCTTGACACTCACTGTATTGTTTTACCTCAGCAAGGACTGAGGAGGTGAAGATATGAGAAAACCTCTGGATCTACGTGGGATCTTTCCCGCCCTGGCGACGCCCTTCCGCGATGACAGAAGCCTGGACGAGGAGAGGCTGCGCGATCTCATTCGTTACCTACTGGACGACGTCGACGGGTTCGTCGTCAACGGGACGACGGGCGATTTCCCGCTGCTCTCTTTTGCAGAGCGCCGCCGCACCATTGAGATCGCTGTCGAGGAAACCGCCGGAATGGATAAGATCATCATCGCTGGGACCGGCGCCATCGCCACCGAGGAGGTGGTGACTCTGACCCTATCTGCTCGCGATGCGGGTGCCGATGCTGCTCTGGTTATCGCTCCCTACTACCTGCGTCCCACCCCGGCCGGTATGAGACAGCACTTTGCCACCATCGCTGCCGCCGCGCCTCACTTGCCCCTCCTGCTCTACAATTTCCCCCAGCTGGTGGGCCAGGCCATCCCCGTGGATGTCATCGAGTCCCTCCACAGCGAGGTTTCCAACGTCATCGGCATGAAGGATACCTCCGGCGATCTACCCTATATGCTCACCGTTCTGGAGCGCCTTCCCGACACCTTCCAGGTGCTGGTGGGTAGAGGGACGGCGGTGTTGCCCGCTCTGGCCTCCGGGGCTACCGGTGCCGTCCTGGCATGCGCCAATCTCATCCCTGACCGGTGGCAGAGGGTGCTTCACGCTGTAGCGACGGGCGATCTGGAGACGGCACAGCGGGAGCAACTGCGTGCCCAGCAGGTTTCCCGCGTCGTGGGAAAGGCGGGCAGCCTGGCGGTGCGCGCCGGGCTGGAGATCCTGGGTAGGCCCATCGGTCCGCCGCGAGGTCCGCTGACCTTCGAGGGCGCTCTCACCTCCGAGGATCGCGAGGCCCTGTTGCGCGCGTTGGAGGTCTGATTATGACGGGCGCGCCCCGGCGGAGAGTCCGGCTGCCGAGCTGCATGGCGCTCTTGATGGTGCTGTCGCTCGTGGCGTGTACCACGGCGACGCCTTCTCCCACGCCGACCTCTACACCCACCTCCGCTCCCACAAACACGGCGACCCCCGAACCCTCGCCAACGCCACGTCCCAACCGGCTCGTTCTCTGCTCGATGGAACCAGTGGCGGTCAGCCCCTTTGCGCCCTCTCAGGCCGGGGAAGACCTTCTGAGGCTCTTCTACGAGCCCCCGGCCGAGCGGGTGAACTACCGCTGGGAGCCACGGCTCCTGGAGCGCATCCCGACGCCGGACGGGGGTGAGGTGATCAGCCGCACAGCCGCCGTCCCACCGGGAGCCCGGTACGTCGACGCCACCAACGCCCTCCTCACCAACGAGGGCGAGGAGACATTCTACCTGCCCCAGCTGGAGGTGACCTTCGATCTGCGGGATGACCTCCTCTGGTCCGATGGAGAAGCGCTCACCGCCGAAGATGCCCTCCTGGGATACCATCTGGCACAGGAGCCCCAGGTGCGTGGGCAGTGGCGGGATCTGGTGGAGCGTACCCAGCGCTTTGAGGCGCTCAACGCCCTCGAGCTCCGCTGGACGGGCGTGCCCGGCTACCTCACCGCGGACTACGCCGGGTTCCTCTTTCCTCCCCAGCCGGCCCACCGCTATCAGGGCCAACGACTTGACCAGGTACTCCAGGATCGGGCGCCCCTGGCCACCGGTCCCTTCATGGTGAGATCGTGGGAGTCCGGGGCGGGGCTGCTCCTGCTCCCTAATCCCCATTATGCGGGTGATACCCCCTTGCTGGAGGAGGTCATTGTGCGCTTCCCGCAGGTAGGACTGGATGGATGGCCTCAGCTCATCACCTCGGGGGAATGCGATGTGATCTTGCCCACGCCGGCGATGGAGATCGACTGGCGGGTGTGGGCCGCGCTCATGGTGCAGGGAGAGGCCGTTATCTGGGCCACCACCGGACCCGATCCCCGCTTTCTACGCCTGGACTTCAACCTGGCGCCTCGGGATGAGGAAACTTCGCCCCTGCTTGATCTGCGCGTCCGTCAGGCGCTGGCCCACTGTGTGAATCGGAACCGCCTGATTGAGGTCTTGCCCAACGAAGCCCTGCTCCCGGCCTTGACCTTCCTGCCCCAGAGGCATCCCGCCTTCGCCGGGCAGGATCTGGATCGTATCGAGTACGATCCTGGGGCGGGTGAGGATCTTCTGGAGGAGGTGGGGTGGCGTGACGAGGACGAGGACGGTATCCGTGAGGCCCACGATCTGGCTGACATAGACGAAGGAACGCCGCTGAGTCTGACGTTGACCCTCGCGCCGCAGTACACCGTCTCCGCCGCCAACATCGCCGCCGATCTGGAACAGTGTGGCGTGGGCGTGGTGCCACGTCCGGTGGACGCGCGCGAGCTCTACGCCGCCGATCCGGGCAGCCCTCTCTTCGGTCGCACCTTCGATCTGGCACTCTTCGGCTGGTGGTCGGAGGCCCCCCAGGTCTGCGGTGCCTGGCGCTCCGACCGCATCCCCCGGGAGGAGAACAACTGGATCGGGGAGAACTTCAGCGGCTACGTCTCTGAGGCCTACGACGCCGCCTGCTGGCGCGCGCTGAACGCCATCGAGACGGAGGCACAATTCGCGGCGTTGCGTGAGGCGAGCGTTCTGCTCTCACAGGACCTCCCTACCCTCTTTTTGGCCTGGAGGCCCTTCTGGTTCCTGGCCCATCCCCGGGTTCAGGGACTGCAACCCGATCCTTCGAACCCGGCGACTATCTGGAATATCGAAGAGATCAGCGTCGGCGAATAAGTCCAAGATGGGACGCACTTGGAGTTTATCAAGGGGCATCTGATGTAGTGTTGACGCTAAACGAGCAGCACTGAAGTACTCTGCCAGGGCCGTTGTCCGAGCGTCGACCTGCGTCGACGCAAGAACCCCTCTCAGGTCTGACAGACCCTTCGGTGGACGCTCGGCGCGTTAGCGCCCCTGAAATTATACGTTCTCTTTCTCCGCTACCCGCTCCATGAAGCGTTGCCAGTCGATGACGAAGCGCTCGTGGTCTGCTTCGCCGATCTTTTCCACCTCGTCCCAGGCTTCGATTTGGAAGCGGAGACGCCGCCCGTTCACCTCGATCAGCTCGGCGCGAACGCGTACTTCCATGCCCACGGGCGTGGGGGCCAGGTGGCGCATATCGATCCGCGTCCCCACAGTACTCTCGCCCTCCCCAACGTGGGGCTGGACGGTCTCGCGGGCCGCGTTCTCCATCAGGGCTACCAGGTGGGGTGTGCTCAACGTAGGCACGAGCCCGCTGGCGTAGGTAGCCGCCGTATCGGCATCGGTCACGACGTGGGTAATTTCTCCGGTTAGACCAGCTTCAAGATCCATAAAAAACCTCCTTTTCACGTTCCAACGTTTGCACTTTTGCACCTTCGCACGTCCGAAGACGGTAATTTCGAATCATTGTGTCAGTATGGGCACGATGAATCCGAAGAGACACCAGAGATCCAGCGCCACAAGACCGACGATGAGCCCACCACCCAGCCACGAGTTCCACCGGCGCGGCAGCAAGCCACTCACCAGAAGTATGAGAGCCGCTCCTCCCGTCAGCGCCATAGCCCATAGGGATAGATCGCCGCGTAACAATCCCATCACGCCCAGGACCAGGACGACAACGACCAATATCAGAGCTGTCACCACCGCCAATCGTTTTTCGGTCAGGCGGCGCAATCCCACGGCGGTCGCCAGCGCCAGCGTCGGTAACGCTGGAAATAGATAGCGTCCCTGGTGTTGGACGAAGGTCACGTTGTAGCCTACAGCAAGCAACACCGTGAGCAGGGTAGAACTTCCCAACAGGATGAGGGCGTCGTGGTGACGGGGTTTAAGGTCCTTACGGAGGGCCTCAACGAGCTGCCATCCCGCCCCCCACAGGGCGAGGGCGGAGAAGATGAGCGCTCCCAGATAGATGCGGCTGTCGAGTACCACGCCCATCCAGCCGAATTGACCCCAGAAGGAGCGGAACGTGGTCCTCACGGCACTCACCAGGAAGGGGAGCAGGCCGTCACGGGCGACGAAGTCCGCGGTGAGCGGCTGCCCAACGACGGCGGCGTTGTGGGCCATCAACCCGAGGAGATCGGGCCAACCGTAGACGACCACGTTGCGCCCCCACCAGAGCCCGCCCAGTAGGAGCGCGGGGACCAGGACGAGGAGTGCGTGTTCCAGAGCCCGACGCAGGGCCAAACCGCCCCGCTGCCAGCGCAGCCCGACCACGAGCAGAGCCAACGGTAGGGCCACGTACCCCGTTGTCTTGGTAACGAGCAGCAATCCGAGCACAACGCCCAGCGGCAGGGGGCGCACCGCGCACCGCAGATAACGGAGGGCCAGCATTAGCCACAGTGCCAGCAGCGCCTCCGTCAGCGAGTCGTTGTTGACACCCGCCATCATGGCCATGTGTTGTGGCAGGAAGGCCACCAGGCCCGCGGCCAGCCAGGCCAGAAAAGCGTGCTTGGGGAAAACCTCCAGCGTGATGAGGGCGGTTAGCAGGACGATGAAGCCCCCCAGCACCAGGGAGAAGAGACGCAGCGGGAGAAGGTCACCATCGAAGAGCCAGTAGACGGGCGTGGCGAGGAGATAGTAGAGTGGCGGTTGGTGATCCTCGTAGGTCAAGGGATCGATGGAGAGCTCAGACGGAAACCCCCGCGACGTCAGCCGTCCGATGTAATCCTGATCGTAATCTTGACGTTCCATGACGGGGAAGCTGCGCTCCTCCGCCAGAGCACGGATGTAGTTGTAATGCGCTGGTTCGTCCGGCACCTGCCAACGCGGCGTGTAGACCGCGTACAGCGTCCCCACGAAGAGATAGGCTACGATGATGAGTATAATGGGCCAGGAGCGTTTCATGGCGTTTCCTCGTTTTTCAGTGTGATTCGACGATGTGTTTGCAAAGACAGCCTTTCTTCCCTCAGCCTCCGGGTAAACATCATCGGTAAACGACGCGCCGACCTCGAAGGCGTTCTATCCCCTTCTCCATCAGAAAGAGAAAGGCGAAGAAGGGCACGTCGATGAGCAGCGTACTTCCGCCCAGGAGCACAACCCAGCGTATGGACGATCGAAGGAATCGAGACAGCCCATCCAGGAGCAGGGAGCCGGCGCCGGCAAGGATGGCGATGAGTGCAATGGCGAGCAGGATGGCACCCAGGAGCGGCCAGGCGTGGGTGTCGGCGCGGCTGGGTAGCATGGTGTTTCCCACGGCGAAGACGAGGTAGGCCCAGATCCAGGCATCGGGGGCCTTCAGCGCCGTGCCCAGCCCCCGAAGGGCCTGGAGCCAGCTGCCGGTGGTGAGTGCCGCCATCAGATCAGGTGTCCCGAAGACAAGGTGGCCCGTCAGGATGACGACGGCGCTTCCCGCCAGGAGAGGCGCCGCACCGATGAGACTGGCGCGGAAGAGGTCGGTCTCCTCCACGGGGACGAAGCCCAGCTGGATGCGCCCCCCGATCCGGCGGGGGAAGATGGAGATGCGACCAATGCGAACGCCGACGAGCGCCGCTACCAACGCGTGGCTCAGCTCGTGCAGTAACACGCCAGGAAGAAGGACAAGGGCGTAGAGCCAGAGGGCCATCTCCTCGTCGTTGGTTAACAGGAGCATCACCCCCTGAAGGTGTCGGTGCAGCCAACGATCGGCCCACAGGAGCAAGCCCAGAACTGCCAGTAATTCGATCAGGCTTAGCAGGAAGGGTCCCAGCGACTTCATAAGTAACTTTCCAGGGTGCAGAGAATGCCCATACTCTGACTATAACATCATTTACGCGACGGGCAAAGTTCCTGGAGGAAGGAGGAAGGATGAGGGATGAAGGCGGAAGATGAATTTGCGCTTTCGCCTGTTATCGGTTATCCTTTCTTTTGAGAATAGAGTGAGCAGAGAGCGGTGAGCAGTAAGCAGGTAGTGGAAAGCTGGAGCGCATTGCTTATGAACCCACGGACAAGGTACAGATGGAATATCGTGTAGAGACCCCGCTCTTTGAGGGGCCTCTGGATCTCCTGCTCCACCTCATCGAGAAGGAGGAGCTGGACATCACCCGATTGGCGCTGGCCCAGGTGACGGATCAATTCCTGGCCCGGGTGGAGGCCATGCGCGATGCTCCGGATATGGAGATGGTGGCCGATTTCCTCGTCGTAGCGGCCAAACTGCTCCTGATCAAGTCGAAGGCCCTGCTCCCCAGGCCGCCCCAGTCCGAAACTGTGGTTGACGGGGAGGACGAAATAGGGGACGAGCTGATCCAGCAGCTGCGGACCTACCGGCGCTACAAGGAGGCTGCCCAGTGGCTGCGCGAACGGGATGGCGCCGATCTGCACGCCTACGTGCGGCTCGCACCTCCGCCCCGCCCCCAAAAGGTCACGCTCGATCTCTCCGACGTGTCATTGGAGGCACTCCATGCCATCGCTCTGAACGCTATCTATCCCAGCGCAGGCGCCCGCCCCGAAGAGGCCATCCAACGCCCCCGCATCTCCATTGTACAGCAGATCCAGCGCATCCGGGAGCGCCTGACGCAGTGGAAGAGGGTAGCCTTTCAGGCTATCCTGGGCCACCGCCCCACCCGGTTGGAGGCTGTTGTCACGCTCCAGGCCGTGCTGGAGCTGGTTAAACAGCAGACCATCCGCGCCACCCAGGGGAGCCGCTTCGGCGAGATCTTCATTGAATCCCTGGTGCCGCCCGAGCAGATTCGGGAGACACCCGAAGCAGAGCCGGATCTGTCGTAGCCTCACCGTATCGATTAGGGGCAAGGACATCCTGGTATGAAACGTCGGTGGAGGTCATCGGAAACAGCCTTGCATCGTGGGACAATCTCGCTAAAATAGGCGGGTTGTTGCCCGATTACCGTTACTCAAGGAACTGGCTGTGAAAACTACTGTTATCGTCCCTACCTACAATGAGGTCGAGAATATTACACCTCTCGTCGAGGCGCTCTTCGCGCTACCCCTTATCCTTCACATCCTCATCGTTGACGACAATTCCCCCGATGGAACGGGCGCGGTCGCCGACGAACTGGCAAACAAACGCCCCGCAAGAATGAGCGTGATCCACCGTGCCGGCAAGCTGGGATTGGGGACAGCCTACGTGGCAGGGTTCCGGCAGGCGATGGATCACGATAGCGATCTGGTGGTGACCATGGACGCAGATTTCTCCCATCCGCCCACCGCTATCCCGGCGATGGTAGCGCGGATAGATCGGGGGTTCGATCTGGTCATCGGAAGTCGGTACGTGCCAGGTGGAAGGACCGTGGGTTGGCCCGGCTATCGCAAATTTCTCAGTCGAGGGGCGAATACCTTCGCTCGACTTCTCCTGGGGTTGCGAGCCCACGACGCGACAGCGGGCTTCCGTTGTTACCGTAGAGAGGTCCTGGAATCGGTACCTTTGGCGACCATCCGCTCCAACGGTTATTCTTTTCTTATAGAGTTGCTCTACGCTGTACAACAGGAGGGATGGCGCGTCGGCGAGGTGCCCATCACCTTTGCCAATCGCTGTCGGGGTACCTCCAAGATCTCCCAGGTGGAAATTTCCCGTGCCTTTTTCACCGTGTTACGTCTCTTCGGGGAGCGTCTCCTGCAGAGCCGGCGTGGTCAGAAATCGGGGAGCAATAAGGCGGGTAC
>JBNGDR010000058.1:0-9640 GCA_049975685.1 Anaerolineae bacterium | reverse complement strand
CGGGTGTGGAGGGTGGTGTTTCCGGTCCCCAATATCGCGTCACGGGACTGCTGGTTAACGACTCGGAGGTAGCTGTCCAGCGGATCACGGTCGTCGTGACACTCTACGACGAAGAGGGCCGGGTCAATGCATACCGGCAGACGGTACTAGGAGAGCAGACCTTATCTGCTGGGGCAAGGAGCGAGTTCTCCCTTCTGCTGACGCCGCATGGTCGAGCGACTCCATCTTCCTTCCAGGTTTTGGCCTGGGGAAGTCGTGTGGGTTGAGATCGGATGAAACGGAAGTACCGTGTTGTCCGCCAGATCCTGCGCACGTTGTTTCATCTCTTGAGCGATCTGGAGGTTGAAGGGCTGGAGCACATTCCCGAAGAGGGGGCAGGGATTCTGGCGACCAATCACATCAGTCGCCTGGACACGCCTCTTCTTGGCGCGGTCTGCCCTCGGAGAGTCACGGGGATGGTAGCCCTGGAGTACCGCGACTATCCTCTCTTCAGGTGGGTTCTTGGGGCGGCTGAGCCCATCTGGGTACGTCGGTCGGAGTTTGACCGTGAGGCGTTGCTAGAGTCCATCAGAGTGTTGCGGAGAGGCGGGTTTCTAGGTCTGGCCCCCGAGGGGACACGTTCGCCCGATGGTACCTTGCAGCAGGGGAAGCACGGGGTTGCGTTCCTGGCTGCGCGGGCAAAGGTTCCCATTGTACCCGTCGGGATCAGCGGTACCGATCGCATGGTCGAACGTTTTCGTAAGCTGCGTAGAATGCAGATCCGCGTGGTCTTTGGTGAGCCCTTCCATTTACCCCAGGAGGGGCGCTTGAACCCGGAGGAGTTGGCGGCGGCGACGGAGATCATCATGTTAGGGATTGCCCGTCTGTTACCTCCCGAGCGCCGGGGCGTTTATGCTCATCGCGTCGAGGCTGAATGAGTTTGCTGCTTTTCTGGTGTTGCTTTTGACCGCATGCTGGTTCATGGTATAATACTCAGTCGCTTGAGGATTATCAAGATGGTCAGGTTAGGGCCTTGCCCGAAAGCAGAATTTGGGTTTTGCCCTTCAACTGATTTTTTCCATTGGGAGAGGGTCCAGTAGTTTATTGACTGAAATGTTTCTTATTCTACGGAAGGAAGCCCCCCAGGGTACCTGCCGTAGAGGACTCCAGGAGGAGAACAATTAGAATGTCAAATACCGACCTGGGAGTTAAATCATACGCGCGTATCTCGAGTGCTCTGCCGCTGCCCGGTCTTGTAGAAGTGCAGCTGAAATCTTACGAGTGGTTACGCGGGGAGGGCTTGCAGAGCCTCTTTGACGAGATCTCGCCGATTGAGAGCTACAACGGCTTGTTGAGTCTTTATCTGCCGAGCATCAGGGCGCGAGAGGCTGATTTCGATCTCTCGTATCGTTTCGGTGAGCCCAAGCACACTCAACAGGAGTGTCTGAATCGTGATCTTACCTACGCCGTCCCGCTGTACGTGGACGTAGCGTTGGTGAATCGCGAGACAAGTGAGATTGTGCAGCAGGAAATTTTCCTGGGCGATCTCCCGTTGATGACAGAGAATGCTACGTTTATCATTAACGGCACCGAGCGAGTCGTTGTCAGCCAGCTCATCCGCTCACCTGGTGTCTATTTTGGTATGGATGAGGAAGGTGGACGTCGCCTGGCCACTGCCAAGATGATCCCTGATCGGGGCGCGTGGATGGAATTTGAGACGCGGAAATCTGGCTACCTCACCTTGCGTTTCAACCGCAAACGCACCATTCCCATTACTATTTTCCTGCGCGCTCTCTGTGCTATCGATGACGAGCTGCACAGTGACGTATTGGTGGAGGGTACCGACGAGGAACTCTTCGAACTTTTTGGCGAAGCGGACAACGACCCTGACCATCCCTGGATCTCGACGACTATCCGTCAGGAGCCCACGTGGGAGCCCAAAGGAGATCGAACAATGGCTGAGGAGGCCATCGTCGAATTCTATCGGCGGATGCGTCCGGGCGACCCACCTACGCTGGAGAATGCGCAGGAATACCTGATCTCACAGCTCTTCGATCCCCAACGTTACAATTTGCAGCGTGTAGGACGCTATAAGCTGAACCAGCGCATGGGCTTGAACATCCCCTTATCCGTTCGAACCATCACCAAAGAGGATGTTGTAGCCCTGGTGCGGCGGATGATTCGTATTAATAATGGGGTAGCGGGGCCCGATGACATGGATCATCTGGGCAACCGCCGGGTGAAAACTGTAGGTGAATTGGTTCAGGCCAAGGTTCGGGTCGGTCTGGTGCGGATGGAGCGTGTCGTCAAGGAGCGCATGAGTATCCGTGACGAGTCGCCGACACCTGTCAGCCTTATCAATATTCGACCGGTGGTGGCTTCCATCCGCGAGTTCTTTGGCTCCAGCCAGCTCTCCCAGTTCATGGAGCAGACCAACCCTCTATCCAGCCTCACCCACAAGCGCACCCTTTCGGCGCTGGGACCGGGGGGCTTGCGGCGCGAGCGCGCGGGCTTTGACGTGCGCGACGTTCACCATAGTCACTACGGACGCATCTGCCCCATTGAGACCCCCGAGGGTCCCAATATTGGTCTCATCGGACGTTTGAGCTCCTACGCTCGTGTCAACGAGCTGGGTTTCATTGAGACTCCCTATCGTCGTGTGATCCGGGTGGTGCCTAATGTGATGAGCCAGCTGGTGGGGGAGACACTCCGTGAGGACGTGGAGGATCCCGATACCGGTGAGGTCGTGGCTGCTGCCGGTACGGAGCTTACAAAGGATGTGGCGGAGAGTATCGCCGCGTTGCCACTGCGTGAGCCTGTGCGTATTTTGCCGCGAGTTACTGACGAAATTGTCTATCTCTCGGCCGATCGCGAGGAGCCCTATGTCATCGCTCAGGCCAACACTGTGCTGGATGAGAAAGGCTACTTTCTCGCGCGGCGGGTGGCGGCACGCCGGGGCGACCAATTCGTCTTTGCGCCACCGGAACGTATCGACTTTATCGACGTAGCTCCCATTCAGATCGTGGGTATTTCCGCTTCTCTCATTCCCTTCTTGGAACACGATGACGCTAACCGCGCGCTGATGGGTTCCAACATGCAGCGTCAGGCTGTTCCTTTGATCTTGCCGGAGGCTCCTGTGGTGGGCACGGGCATGGAGTGGCCGGCTGCACAGAATTCCGGTCTGGTCATTACCGCCCGCGAGAGGGGTGTAGTCTTCAGCGTAACGGGTGAACGGATCGTCGTCCTGGGTGATGATGGTACCCTGAACACCTACGAACTACGGAAGTACACCCGCTCCAACCAGAGTACCTGTGTAGATCAGCGTCCCGTCGTCCGGAAGGGGCAACGCGTGCAGGTGGGCGATGTGCTCGCCGACAGCTCCTCGACCGAGGACGGGAATCTGGCCCTGGGTCAGAATGTCCTGGTGGCCTTTATGTCCTGGGAGGGTGGAAACTACGAGGACGCCATCCTGTTGAGCCAGGATCTGGTACGTAACGATAAATTCACCTCCGTCCACATAGAGAAGCACGAGTTGACCGCTCGTGATACGAAACTGGGGCCGGAGGAGGTCACAAGAGAGATACCGAACGTCTCCGACGATGCCCTGCGCGACCTCGATGAAGAAGGCGTTATCCGTGTGGGGGCCGAGGTGGGCCCGCTGGACATCCTTGTGGGCAAGATCACCCCGAAGGGGGAGAAGGAGCTCACACCGGAGGAGAAATTGCTGCGGGCTATCTTCGGTGAGAAATTGCGCGATGTGAAGGACACCAGTTTGCGCATGCCTCACGGTGCTCAAGGTAAGGTGGTGGACGTCAGGGTTTTTGATCGCGAGGAGTACCGTGATCTGCCTGCTGGCGTGGAGAAAGTAGTACGGGTGAGTGTAGCTCAACGCCGCAAGATCACTGAGGGCGATAAGATGGCAGGGCGCCACGGGAACAAGGGCGTTATCTCGCAGGTTGTTCCCGTTGAGGACATGCCCTTCCTGACCAATGGGCGCTCCGTCGATATTATTCTGAACCCGCTGGGCGTGCCTGGTCGTATGAACATTGGTCAGGTGCTGGAGACGCACCTGGGTTGGACGGCAGAACGTCTGGGTTTCCGGACTATCACCCCCGTCTTTGATGGTGCCGACGAGGACGAGATCGCCGCTGAGATGGCGCGAGCGTGGCTCATCGACCGAGCCTGGAACGAAGCTATGGAGCGTGCCTGGTCCTGGCTCAAGGCTCAGAACTACGATCTGGAGATGTTGCAGGACGATGAAGAGGCCCGTCTGATCTACGTCGCTGCCTGGCTCTCGCAATATGGTTACGATATCGATCGTCTGCGCGACGACTATCACTATGCCCGCCGCTCGGTGCTGCGGGAGTGGTTGCGCGAACTTGGCTACAACCCCGATGAGGTTTTGGTTTTTGAGGACGACGAGCGCTCTGTGACGCAGCGTCAAGGGGCCGACAATTTGGCTCAGGTCGTCTGTCTACGCCTCTGGATGGAGGAGCGAGGACAACCCATTGCGGACCTTCCTGACGAGGAGCTCATCTTGCAGGCAACTTCGTATAGCCTGAGACATAACGAGCCTTTGCCAACGTTGGGCAAGATGGTTCTCTACGACGGCAAGACGGGGCGCCCTTTCGATCAACCGGTTGCCGTGGGTGTTATCTATATGATGAAGCTGGCACACCTGGTTGAAGATAAGGTGCATACCCGGTCTACAGGCCCCTACTCGTTGGTCACTCAGCAGCCGCTGGGTGGTAAGGCTCAATTCGGGGGACAGCGTTTCGGCGAGATGGAGGTGTGGGCTTTGGAGGCCTACGGGGCCGCTTACACCCTGCAGGAGATGCTTACCATCAAGTCCGATGACGTGCAGGGGCGCGTGAAAGCCTACGAATCCATCGTCAAGGGTCTTCCTATTGAGGAACCAGGTATTCCGGCTTCCTTCAAGGTGCTGGTTAAGGAGCTCCAGAGCCTGGCGCTCTCCGTGGAAGCCATCACCGATTCGGGTGAGGTCTTGCGCTTTGGACGTGATGAACGTCGCTCCCAGGTCCCCAATCTGGGCCGGGGTTTGCTCGGATTAGCACCTGAGCGCCGGTGAGTATCATCGGGATATTATCTGGGTATTCGGGGGGTGGGGTTCGGTTTTGCCCGAACCACCCCCCAAGTCTGCCGAAAAGTTGACGTTTTTGGGCTTTATGGTAGAATGCGCTTTCGCAGGAGGGGACAGCCAAATACCCTGTCCTCTTTAAAAGAAGAAATAGGTCATGACGAAGAGGCCATCATCGAGTTATGGATGGCCTTCTTCACTGGAGTTATCAGGAGGAGATAGTGCCGACCATCAATCAGCTGGTTCGTAAGGGACGCAAGCGCAAGGAGAAGAAGTCAAAATCTCCGGCCTTGCAGTACAATTACAATACGTTGAAGGGTAAGCGGGTTCGCGTCGAGGGTGGAAATCCACAAAAGCGTGGTGTTTGTACCATCGTGCGTACGACCACACCGAAGAAACCCAACTCGGCTCTACGGAAAATCGCGCGGGTACGTCTTTCGAACCGTATTGAGGTTACTGCCTACATCCCCGGTGAGGGTCACAACCTCCAGGAGCACTCAGTGGTTCTGGTCCGGGGTGGACGTGTCAAGGATCTGCCCGGTGTGCGTTATCATATTGTCCGAGGCGTATTGGACACCGAGGGTGTTGAAGAGCGCGAGCAGCAGCGTTCCAAGTATGGGACCAAGAAGTCCTGATTTTGAGGGAGTAGATTATGCCAAGAAGGTATCGTCCACCCAAGCGGGAGATTGCACCGGATATTCGTTACAATAGCGTTCTGGTTCAGAAGTTCATTAACCGGATGATGCGAGATGGGAAGAAGAGTGTGGCGCGCCGGATCATGTACGAAGCCATGGATCTTATGGAAGCGCGCACGAAGAAGCCCGCCCTGGAAGTTTTCGAAGCAGCCATTCGGAATGTAACTCCCCCTGTGGAAGTTAAGGGGCGACGCGTAGGCGGTTCCACTTACCAGATTCCAGTGGAAGTCTCGTCCTATCGTCAGATATCCCTCTCTATTCGTTGGCTCCTGGAGGCAGCGAAGAAGCGTCATGGTCGAGGTATGTCAGGCAAACTTGCGGCAGAGCTCATTGATGCCTCGCAGGGCGCGGGCTCAGCCGTTAAGAAGCGTGAGGACACCATCAAGATGGCGGAGGCCAACCGGGCATTCGCGCACCTGCGATGGTAGTTAGATAGTCGAGTAGTCGCTTCCTTAGCTGAGACTACGAGACTAAAGAGAATGAACAACGCACCTTTACTCGAGAAAATACGAAATATCGGCATCATTGCTCACATCGATGCGGGCAAGACGACGACGACGGAGCGTATTCTTTACTACACCGGCCGCACGCACCGTATGGGCAACGTCGATGAAGGTACTACCGTCACCGACTGGATGGCTCAGGAACGTGAACGGGGAATCACCATCACCTCGGCGGCGGTGACCTGCTTCTGGCAGGATCACCAGATCAATATCGTCGATACTCCCGGTCATATTGATTTCACGGTAGAGGTACAGCGAAGTCTACGTGTTCTAGATGGTGGTGTAGTTGTCTTCGACGGTATGGCGGGTGTGGAGCCTCAATCCGAGACGGTCTGGCGACAGGCCAAGGCCTTTGGTGTTCCGCTCATCGCCTTTATTAACAAGATGGACAAGCTCGGAGCCGATTTCGCCCACGCAGTGGAGACCATGCGGGAGCGGTTGGCGGCGAATCCTGTCCCCATCCAATGGCCCATTGGCGCGGAGACTACCTTTCGGGGGGTCGTGGATCTGCTCAAATGGCGTGCCATTGTCTGGACGGATGAGCTGGGCGCCAAGGCGGAGGAGATCCCGATTCCAGAGGACGTCGAAGCGGAGGCCGAGGTGGCCCGTGAGGCCATGCTGGAGGCCATTGTCGAGACCGATGACGCGTTGATGATGCGTTACCTGGAGGGGGAATCTCTCCCGGTGGAGGATTTGCAAGCCGCGCTGCGGCGAGCGACCATCGCCGGAGAGGTGCAGCCAGTGTTGTGTGGCTCGGCGCTGCGCAACAAAGGCGTTCAGCCCCTGTTGAATGCAGTTGTGAATTATCTCCCTTCGCCGGTAGAGATTCCACCGGTCAAGGGGGAGACGAAAAAGGGAATACAAGAGCGCCCGGCGGACCCGTCGGCTCCGTTAGCGGCGTTGATCTTTAAAATTGCGACAGATCCATACGCGGGAAGGTTAGCGTATTTTCGCGTTTATTCCGGCGCTATTCGGCGGGGAAGCGTGGTTTTTAACGCTACCAAACGCGAAAGGGAGCGGATAAATCGACTGCTGCGGATGTTTGCTGACCATCGTGAAGAGGCTGAGGAGATCCGGGCTGGCGATATTGGTGCGACGGTGGGGCTCAAGGAGAGCTTCACCGGAGACACGTTGAGTGCTATTAACGCTCCCATTATACTGGAATCCATTCGCTTTCCGGAGCCGGTGATTTCGGTGGCCGTGGAGCCTCGTACTATAGCCGATCAGGATCGGCTCAATGAGGCCTTGCAGCGTTTGGCCGAAGAAGATCCGACCTTCAAGGTCCGATTGGACGAGGCGACGGGGCAGACTATCATCTCGGGGATGGGCGAATTGCATCTCGAGATTCTGGTGGATCGGATGTTACGTGAGTTCCGGGTACAGGCCAATGTCGGTCGCCCCCGGGTAGCGTATAAGGAGACGGTCACCACTTCTGCTCAGGCTGAGGTTGTATTTGATCGGATGCTGGCGGGTAAGGTTCAGTATGCACGCGTGAAATTGGCGGTTGAGCCTTTGGAGCAGGGACGTGAAACACGCTTCACGAGCAATCTGCGCCGGGATGCATTACCCGAGCGGTTCTTGGAGGCGGTGGATACCGGGGTCAGGCAGTCGTTAGATAGCGGTTTCCTGGCAGGATATCCTCTGGTGGGTTTGGACGTCCAGTTGATGGATGCTCATGCGGACCCGGTGGAGTCCACGGAGATGGCTTTCGAGGCTGCGGCATCTCAAGCTTTCCGCGAAGCGGTCGAAGCAGCTGAGCCAGTGTTACTGGAACCGGTGATGGATGTAGAGGTTGTTGTGCCAGAGACATTTGTTGGTGACGTTCTGGGTGACCTCAATGCGAAGGGTGCTGACATCTGTGCGATGGAGCACCGCGCTGGTAAGGTCCAGGCCGTTCGAGCCTACGTTCCGCTGGCGGAGATGTTTGGATATGCTACCGATCTGCGAAGTGCAACTCAGGGACGTGGGACTTTCACGATGGAGTTTCACCACTACGAGCCGGTGGAAACTAGACAGGCAGAAGCCATACTTTATGGCAGATGAGTCAGGAATCATTAGTAAACCAATAAGGAGAGGGAAATAATGGGTAAGGAGAAGTTTGAGCGAACCAAACCACATGTAAACGTGGGCACCATTGGTCATATTGACCATGGCAAGACCACTTTGACGGCAGCTATTACCAAGACGCTGGCGCTGCGGGACATGGCCGAATTCAAGGGCTATGATGAGGTTGCAAAGGCGGACGCTAAGATGTTCCGTCGCGATGCTACCAAGATCTTGACGGTCGCTATTTCCCACGTGGAGTACGAGACAGAGAATCGCCACTATGCGCACGTTGACTGCCCTGGTCACCGTGACTACATCAAGAACATGATCACGGGCGCGGCGCAGATGGATGGTGCTATTCTCGTAGTTTCCGCGGTGGACGGCCCCATGCCCCAGACCCGCGAGCATATCCTGCTGGCGCGCCAGGTTGAGGTCCCGGCCATCGTTGTCTTCCTGAACAAGGTGGACTTGATGGACGATCCCGAGCTTCTGGAGCTGGTGGATCTGGAGATCCGCGAGCTGTTGAGCTCCTACGATTTTCCCGGCGACGAAACCCCCATCGTTCAGGGGTCCGCGCTGCAAGCGTTGACGTGCGAGAGCGATGACCCCGATGAGGAGTGCTACGCTCCAATCTGGGAGCTCATGCGCGTCGTGGATGAATACATCCCCACGCCCGAGCGGGACGAGGATAAGCCTTTCCTCATGCCCATCGAGGATGTCTTCTCCATCAAGGGTCGAGGCACGGTGGTAACGGGTCGCGTTGAGCGCGGCACCATGAAGCCCAACACCGAGGTCGAGCTGGTGGGCCTGGAGGAGAAGCCCCGTAAGACGGTGGTGACCTCCATGGAGATGTTCCACAAGACTCTCGATAAGGTCGTTGCGGGTGACAACGCCGGTCTGTTGCTGCGTGGTGTGGGCAAGGACGAGGTGGGTCGAGGTATTGTCGTGGCTGCGCCCGGTTCCATTCAGGCCCGGCGTAAGTTCCACGCCGAGATCTACGTCCTGCGCCGTGATGAGGGCGGTCGTCACAAGCCCTTCTTCAGCGGTTACAAGCCCCAGTTCTACATCAACACCATGGATATCACAGGCTCCATCACGCTTCCTGAAGGTGTAGAAATGGTGATGCCGGGCGACAACACCGAGATTCAGGTGGAACTCATCGAGCCTGTCGCTCTGGAGGCTGGGTCCCGTTTCGCTATCCGTGAGGGCGGTCTGACCGTTGCCTCCGGTGTAATCACTAAGGTACTGGATTAGTCCAGTTACCATCTCAGACTTAGGTGGTCTATGAGCAAACAACGCATTCGCATTCGGCTTAAAGG
>JBNGDR010000057.1:0-9648 GCA_049975685.1 Anaerolineae bacterium | reverse complement strand
GTATACATACAGAAGGCCCGAACGAATCTCGTTCGGGCCTTTTTCCTAGATCCCCACACCTGGTTGGGCGGCTTTTACGGCTTTCTGCCCGTCACGCAGGCGAGCCCTACGCCTCCCAGTCCCACGTGGGCCCCCACCGCCGAGGTGATGCGCATGGTATATATTTCCTCGTCGGGAGGATGGAGGTGTTGGATTCGCTGCTTGAGCTGCTCCGCTAGCGAGGGATCATCGGTGTAGTAGAACCCCAACTTCTCCAGTGGCGCCAGGGCTTCTGTCTGTGCGACGATGTGTTCAATAGCACGTCTTCGGGTGCGAACCCGGTCGGCACTCGCCTCACCGTTGTACATGGTGAGCAGCGGCTTGATTCTGAGCAGCTCACCGATGCTGGCCTGTATTCGACTGACACGACCGCTTCTTCGTAAATACTCGAAGGTATCAACGACGGCGTACATGTAGGTGCGTCTTCTTTGATCTTTCAGACGTTCGAGGATCTGTGTCAGGTCTAGACCCTCCTGTGCCCACCTCACGGCTTCCAACACCTGATATCCTAATCCCAGACTGAACTGACCCGAGTCAAAGGTGACGACGGAAGCCGCCTCTGCCGTTTGCGCGCCCAGGCGTGCTGCATTGAGGATCCCGCTCAACGAAGCGGCGACATGGATGGAGAGAATGGCTGTGGCGCCCTCTTCTGTGAGTTGCTCGTAGACGCTCTTGAAGGCGCTTGCGGAAGGGGAGGCGGTCTTCGGCTGTTCGGGGTAGTTGGGTAGTCGAGCGTAGAACTCCTCGCGCGAAAGATCTATCCCATCCTTATAACTTTCCTCCCCCACGTTAATGTAGACAGGTATAACCGTGATTCGGTGTTTGTTGATGAGTGACGGAGGCAGATCACAGGTGCTATCCGTCACAATTCGCAGTGTCATATACCCCTCCCGTTGAGGCTTTGCTCTCTTGCTGTAACTGCAGTTGTACGCTCATCGCTCACATTAACCTTGATTGATCTTCGGTCGCCGTTGTGCGCTCGTAGTACTGGTCCGGTGGGAGATCCTCCCGCTGCGCTTCAGTCTTCACCAGTTCGTCGCACCGCTCGTTCTCCTCAACCCCTGAGTGGCCCTTGACCCAGACAAAGGTCACCTTGTGGGTCTCGCAGAGCTCCAGTAAGCGCCCCCAGAGGTCTGGATTGAGTGCTTTGTCTTTGCGGTTTCGCATCCAGTTATTGGCTCGCCAACGCGCTGCCCAGCCCTTGGTGATCCCATTGATCACGTATTTAGAATCCGTGTAGAGCGTGACGTCGCAGGGCTGCTTCAATGCTTCCAGACCCTTAATAGCGGCCAGCAGCTCCATACGATTGTTGGTGGTCAGGCGGAATCCGCCCGACAGCTCCCGCCGGTGTTCCCCGTACTTCAATACAACGCCGTACCCACCTGGGCCGGGGTTGCCCAGCGCTCCTCCATCGGTGTAGATAACGACGTGTTTTCGATTTGCCATTAGTGGAGAGAGTAAGCGCTGCCACCGATGAATTCCCGAATGTGAGAGGTCGGGGGGATGGCGGATTCGTCCTCCACGGGCAGAGTGATCTGCAATAGATTGTAGACTCGCTCCGCGCGCAGGTAGGCATCCATACGCAATGGATCACCCTCGTACTGCTTCACCCATTCGATGAAATGCCCAAAGAGACGGGCGCGCATGATGGGCAGCTCGTAGGGGACGGCACCGTTGACGATGTAGTCGGCGGTGTTGACGTAAGGGATGATGTTTCGAAGCTCGCTACTCCGCACGTAATGCCAGTGTTCCAGTGTCTGTTGGGGATTGTAGGCACGCTCGCGCGCGTCACGGACCATCCGCCGCATCAACCTTAGATCGGTGAAGCGGATGAACTTATTATCCGGTCCTTTCATCTGCAGAAGCGTCTCGATGTAGAGCTTGAACTTCTGGTCTTCATCAATGCCGCCGGTCATGTCGGGATAGAGGCCGTGCAGGCTGTCGATGAGGATAACGTCGTTGGGGCCGATCTGCATGGGGGTGGCCTTGTCGTGACGTTTGCCCGTTTTGAAATCATAGTAAGGGATCGCCACCTCCTTACCGGTGATAAGCCGCTGCAGGTGCTCGTTGATGAGATCGATATCCAGTGCCTGAGGTGTCTCGAAGTCATAGTCGCCGTATTCATCCCTGGGATGCATCGAGAGATCGTAGAAATAGTTGTCGACGTTGAGAGCCACTAAACTGATCCCGGCCTCCTCCAGATGCTCGCTGATCTTCGCCGTCGTCGTGGTTTTGCCTGAGGAAGAGGGGCCGGCGATGACGACGACACGTAGATCGCCACGTCGCTCCTTGATAACATCGGCGGCCCGGGCGACGTCCTTCTCGTAAGCCGCATCGGATTCCTCAACGATCTCGGCAAACTGGCCCTTGGCGATGCGTTCGTTGAGATGGTAGATGTTATCTACGTCGTGATCGATAGCCCAGACGAGTACCTCCCATAGCTTCTTGTAGGGAATATTCTCCGGATCGCGTTGGGATTTTCCCTCCTCGCGCCGTCGTCGCCGTCGGGCGCGTTCCTGGCGGTATAGGATGTAGGCTTTGGCGGTGCGCGCATGACCCTTTTCGATAAGTACCTTCTCCACAAGGTCCTGGATCTCCTCCACGGTAGGGGTCTGACCCTCAGGGTAGCTATCCTCCAGGATATCCACGACCTGATCGGCTAACGCCTCCGCCGTCTCACGATCCCGCCCGCCTACGGCGACGGCGGCCCGATAGATAGCGTTGGTGATACGTCTCTTGTTGAAGGGCACTACGTCCCCGGAGCGTTTGACGACCTGCTGGATCTGGGATGACATACCTATTCCTCCTCCGGACTTGGGATGATTTTCACGAACTTTACCTTTTATATTGTACCACAGGAGCCGCTGTTTTGAAAGATCAAGTGGGAAAGATCGCAACTAATTAGTTGGTTGCATTCTAACCTTGACAATTCGCTACTTTTTATTATTATTTCAGATCGGGCTACCGAATGTAGCCCGATTGCTGTCACATCACAAACGAGGGAGATGAAACTCTATGATCGATGTTACCAATCTCTCAAAATCCTATGGTCCCATTCAGGCGTTGGATGGGGTCTCTTTTGGAATATCCGCCGGTGAGATTGTCGGCTTACTGGGTCCCAACGGGGCTGGCAAGACCACCATCCTCAAGATCTTGACAGGCTACTTGCAACCCGATGAGGGCACCGTCTACGTTGACAACCTCGACGTACTTCAGCACACGCGGGCAGTGCAGGCTCAAATCGGATATCTGCCGGAAACCGCGCCCCTCTATCCCGAGCTGTCAGTGCAGAACTACCTCCGGATGATGGCTGACTTGCGTCAGATCCCCGAATCTGAGCAGCGTTCCCGTCTCTCTGAAGCTGTCTACGCGACCGGCATCCAGAACCATCTGACGCGTCCCATTGGCGAGTTGAGCAAGGGATTCCGTCAGCGGGTGGGGTTGGCCCAGGCCATCCTTCACAAGCCGAAGATATTAATCCTCGACGAGCCAACGGTGGGGCTGGATCCCACCCAGATCGTGGAGATCCGGCGGCTCATCCGGCGGCTGGCCGAGAACAGCACCGTTCTCTTCTCCACGCACATTCTCTCCGAGGTGGAAGCACTCTGTGATCGCGCTATCATCCTCATCAACGGTCAAATACGCGCCGATGCCCGGCTTTCGGAGCTGGCATCGACCGCCGACGCCGTGCTGGTGCTTGAAGAGGCCAGTCAGGAGATCGATGGCGCGCTGGCGCAACTGCCCGGCGTGCAGGGCGTGGAGAGGGATGAAGTGCCCGAAGGGTATCCCCTCTACCGGGTGATTGGTCGTCCGGAGGCCGGTATGGATCTCTGTCCCGCCATCTACGACCTGGCACGCACACGCGATTGGCCCCTGCGCGAGTTGCGGCGCGACGTACGCACGTTGGAATCCGTCTTTAACGAACTGGCGACGAGTACGACAGGGGAGGTGGCCCGATGAAACAGACGCTAGCTATTACCCGTAAGGAGTTGCGCGGCTATTTCGGTTCGCCCATGGCCCTCATTTTCATTGGGGCCTTCCTGGCAGCGACGCTGTTCGTCTTTTTCTGGATGGACGCTTTCTTCGCACGGGGTGTCGCCGACGTCCGTCCCCTCTTCCGGCGAATGCCGGCGTTGATGATCTTCCTGGTTGCAGCGCTGACCATGCGTCAGTGGAGCGAGGAGCAGCGCGCGGGCACGCTGGAGATTCTGCTCACGTTGCCCGTATCGTCTATCCAGCTGGTGATCGGTAAATTCCTGGCAGTTGTGGCATTGGTGGCCATCGCTCTGGCGCTTACCCTCTTTCTTCCTGTCACTGTGTCCCTGCTGGGTAACCTTGACTGGGGACCCGTTTTCGGTGGCTATCTGGCCTCTATTCTGCTCGCGGCCTCCTATACGGCCATCGGACTCTTCCTCTCCTCCCGCACCGACAATCAGATCGTGGCGCTCATTGCCACCGTCCTCGTCTGCGGTCTCCTCTACATTGTGGGTACCTCGGGTGTCACCGATTTTGTTGGACAGGATCTGGGTGAGGTGCTGCGGGCCATCGGTGCCGGCAGCCGCTTCCAGTCCATTGAGCGCGGCGTCATCGATCTGCGGGATCTCCTCTACTACATCACCCTGACGGGACTCTTTCTCACCCTGAATGTCCTCTCCTTGAAGGCCAAGGGCTGGAGTGAGGGCGAGCATACCCGACCACAGCGAAGAGGCGTTGCTATCACATCGACGCTGCTGGCCCTGAATCTCATCGTGATGAATGTTTGGGCCTTCCCGCTGTACGGTCTGCGATTGGATCTGACAGAGCAGAACGAGTATACGCTCTCGCAGCCCACGCGCGATCTACTGTCGAATTTACAGGAGCCGTTGCTCATCCGGGGCTATTTCAGTGAGAAGACCCATCCGCTTCTGGCGCCCCTGGTCCCCACCGTCCGTGATATGTTGCGCGAGTATCAGGTCGTGTCGGATGGAAGAGTGCAGCTGGAGATCATTGATCCGGCCGCCGAACCGGAGAAGGAGGTCGAGGCGAATCAGGTGTACGGCATCAGCCCCACGCCTTTCCAGATTTCCGGCCGGTACGAGGCTTCTATCGTTAACGCTTACTTTGACATACTCATTCAGTATGGCGATCAGAGCCAGGTCCTCAATTTCCAGGATCTTATCGAGGTGACGCCGCGCCGTGACGGCACCGTTGACATCGGATTGCGTAACCTGGAGTACGACCTGACCAGCACCATCAAGAAGACCGTCTACGGTTTCCAGAGTCTGGATTCGATCCTGGCCTCCCTCCAGGAGCCGGTGCAGTTGACCTTCTACGTCACCCCAGACACACTGCCCGAGGCACTGATGGATATCCCGGCCACCGTCGAGAAGGTTGCCGGTGAGATTGTCGAACGCTCCGGTGGCAAGTTCAACTACCGGGTCGTTGATCCTACCGCGTCCGATAGCCCTGTCACCCAACAGGAGCTCTATGAAACCTACGGGTTGCAGCCGCTGGCCGTCTCCATTTTCTCCGATCAGAGCTACTATCTCTATCTGGTCCTGGAAGCGGGAGCAGAGGATCAGCTCATCTATCCCTCTGGTGAATACAGCGAAGCTGATGTCCGCACGGCCATCGAATCGGGGCTCAAGCGGGTTTCTTCTGGATTCTTGCAGGTGGTGGGTCTGTGGACCCCGCCCGCTACGCCCACACAGAACGCTATGGGGCAGCCCCAGCAGCCTCTCGCTTCGTGGCAGATCGTCACGGACGCGCTGAGCCAGGAGTACGAGGTGCGACAGGTCGATCTCACCACCGGTCAAATTGAGGCCGATGTGGACGTGCTGGTGATCATTGCACCCCAGGATCTGACCGATACGCAGCGTTACGCCATCGATCAGTATCTGATGCGCGGTGGTGCCGTCATTCTGGCGGCCGGCAATTACATGCTGACCCCCGATCAAATGACGGGTGGGCTGGCGGCCCAACCGATCTCGGGTGGTGTCGAATCCCTGTTGCAGAGCTACGGCATCACTGTTGAGCGTTCGCTGGTCCTGGATCCGCAGAATCAGCCCTTCCCCGTTGTTGTCAACCAGACGGTCGAGGGTTATCAGATGCAACAGATTCAGGCCATCGACTATCCTTTCTTCGTTGACGTGCGCCCTGACGGCATGGCACAGAATAACCCCATCGTCTCCAATCTGCCCGCTGTCACCCTCAATTGGACATCACCCATCACGGTGGATGAAGCGCTTAACGCGGAGCGTGAGGTCAGCGTCCTATTGAGATCCAGCGAAGCGGCCTGGGAGCAGACGGAGATCAACCCGGGCACGCCTTCCGCCGTGCCGCCGGACATTCAACCAAACTTCGAGCTCTACCCCGATCTGGGCTTCCCGCAGACGGGGGAGCCACGCTCCTTCCCGCTGGCGGTCACCGTCCAGGGTGTCTTTGAGAGTGCCTTCGCCGGCCAGCCATCGCCCCTGGAGGCAGAACAGCCGCCGGAGGGGGAGGAGAGTCCGGCTACGGAACAACCGGTGGCAGGGACCATCGAACTCTCCCCGGAGAATGCGCGTCTTATGGTTGTAGGCAGTGCTGAATTCCTGGACGACATCGTCTTCGAGATCTCCTCACGGCTTGGCGGGGATAGCTATCTCAACAATCTCACGTTATTGCAGAACGCCGTCGCCTGGGCCACCGAGGACGCGGATCTCTTGAGCATCCGCGCCAGGGGCACCACCGCCCGTGTGCTCTATCCCCTCACCGAGAGTCAGCAATCCTTTGCCGAGGTGATGAACTATATCCTGGCGCTGGCCTCACTCATCGTCATTGGGGTTTTCGTTACTATCCGGAGACGGAGGGAGGAGCCGATGGATCTCATCGAACCGGCGGATGGGTTCAAGTTTGTAGAAGCGACTTCGAAGACGGAGGTGGACGCATGAAACGCCATCAACAGATCTTAGCTGCTCTTCTTGTAATCCAGATCGCCCTCGCTGTCTTCGTCTTCTGGCCGGATTCGGCCACCGGAGGAGAGGCGGAACCTATCTTCCCCGATCTGGAGACGGAGGATATCGTCTATCTGTCGATAGCTGATGATCAGGGATATCGTATTGTACTTAGCAAGGAGGGGGGCGAGTGGGTGTTGCCCGAGGCGGGTAATTATCCGGCTCAGGCCACGGCCATTGAACCGGTGCTGGAGGCCATCGCCGGTCTGGATACCGGTACGCTGGTGGCCCGTACTCCCGCCAGTCACGACCGGCTCAAGGTGGCGGAGGATAATTTCGTCCGGCGCATTATCTTCGAACGTGAGGATGGTTCTGGCAAGATCCTCTACCTGGGTACCTCGCCCCGCTATGCTGCTACCCACGCCAGGGTGGACGGTCAGGATGAGACGTACCTGACCGATGGTCTCTCCACGTGGGAGGTCACCGCCCAGGCTAACACCTGGATTGACGCCGCCTATTTCAGTGTGGGGCGCGACGCCCTCGTCGAGGTGACGGTGGAGAATGCCAACGGTACCTTCACCTTCGTCCAAGAGGACGCGGGTGAGGAGAACGCCGCACCACAATGGACGATGGAGGGGCTGGGTGCCGACGAGACGTTGGCGACTTCGGCCGTCAACAATCTCATCGCCCGTGCAACCTCGATGAATATGCTTCGCCCGCTGGGTAGGACAGAGGAACCGGGTTACGGCATGGACAATCCCACCGCCGTCGTCACCCTCACCACCGCCGATGGGACCTATACTCTCACCGTGGGTGGGCAGAGCGAAGCGGATGACAGCTACACCGTCAAGGCCTCGACCTCCGATTATTACGTCGCCGTCTCCGATTTCAACGTGCGCCCCTTCGTCGAAAATGCTCGCGAGGATTTCCTGGAGCAGGAGCCCACGCCGACGCCGTAAGCTAACTGAATCAACAATACGACACGCAACCGCCCCCGGTCGAATCTAGACCGGGGGCGGTTTTTGGTAGAATCTCCGAATTTCTCCGAAAAGGGTCTTGACAACGTAAACGTTTACGTATATACTTAGAGATACGTAAACGTTTACGATCGCCGTTCCTCTTTTAAGTGCTCGCAGTCTCCTAGTCTGGAGCCACTATGCCTACAACATTACAGGACATTGCAGATCGACTCAACGTTTCTATTGCGACCGTCTCGCGCGCCCTGCGTGACGCGCCGGGGGTCTCTGTTGCCACGCGTAAACAGGTGCTCCAGGTCGCCGAGGAAATGGGATACCGCCCCAACGTGCTGGCCCGCAGGTTGCAGAAGCAGCGCACGGAGACCATAGGCTTCATCATTCCTACCTTTGGCCCGCGTTTCTCCGATCCCTTCTTCAGCGAGTTACTGACAGGCATCGGCAATGAGGCCGCGGAGCATGAATACGATCTGCTGGTCTCCACACGGGCACCCGGCCCGGAGGAGCTGCGGGGTTACGAGCGCATGGTCAGAGAGCGGCGTGTGGACGGGTTACTCGTCGTGCGCACCCGTCTTGATGATCCCCGAATCGCCTACCTCGTGGAACACAAATTCCCTTTCGTGGCCTACGGACGTGCCGATCTTGACTTCGAATTTCCCTACGTTGATGTCGATGGGCGCCACGGCATGCGCGAATTGACCCTTCATCTGCTGGAGGGTGGGCATCGTCGTATAGGCTACGTGAGCGCGCCCTGGAAGCTGATGTTCGCCCATTACCGCTACGGGGGGTATCTTGAGGCATTGGAAGCGAGAGGTGTCTCCCAGGATGAATCGCTCGTGGTGACGGGAGGGATGACGGAGGCCTCCGGCTACGAAGCAGGACGTATCCTCCTCTCGCAGGTGGAGCTCCCAACCGCCATCATTGCCTGCAACGATCTCATGGCCATCGGCGTCATGCGTGCGGTGCGGGAGGCAGGTATGGAGGTGGGTAGTGACGTGGCGGTGGCGGGCTTTGACGACATTCCCCTGGCAAAGATGACACATCCCTCACTGACCACCGTCCGTCAACCCATCTACCAGATCGGGCGGCAGATCTGCGCCATGTTGTTGACTCTATTGGCGGGGGATTCTTTAGACCAAGCTCACCGGCTGTTACAACCTGAACTTATCGTGCGACAGTCGACGAGTCCTGCCCCATGAGAACTATACGGAAAGGAGGTGGTGGCTTTCTCAGAGTCTGGAGGTTGGATGGAGGATGTACCAATCACCCATTTAGTGCAAAATATACCACATAGGGAGGAGTCTGATGAAGAAGCAAATTGGTTTGTTGCTGGCAGCGCTGATGGTTCTTACGCTCGTGCTGGCTGCCTGCGAACCCGAGACGGTCACGGTGACGGTAACCGTTCCTGTTGAGAGGACGGTGGTCACGGAACGCACCGTTGAGGTGGAGAGGACGGTTGAGGTGCCCATGGAGCCGGAGGTGGTCATTGAGTTCTGGTCCACCGACAACGAGGAGGAGCGCATCACCCGTTACGAGGAGGTCGCAGCTCGCTTCATGGAGGAGCATCCGGAGATCGAAGTGCGCATCGTTCCTATTGAGGAGGCTGGCGTCTCCCAGCGGATGGCGACAGCATTGGCAGCCAATCGCCTGCCCGACATCATCCGCATGGGCGTGGAGCGCGTCGCTGCCTTCTCCGCCGACGAGATCCTGGACGAAGAGGC
>JBNGDR010000056.1:0-9683 GCA_049975685.1 Anaerolineae bacterium | reverse complement strand
CCGGGAATCAACGGCTCACGGGCATACGTTTCGAGGAACTCCACCAACATGTCCGGAAAACTTCCCACCTGTACCTCTACCGGCGGGGGCGCGTTGTCGTCGGGGTTGGGATCGACGGCGTCCTGGGGGGTGATGATGGCTGTGTTTTGCAACATGCCGGTATAGGCGCTTGCAGTCAGACTCTCGACCGTCATCAAACGGACGGGGATCTGGCGCACACTTCCCGGCGCGACGTTGTAGGCTGTACAGGTCAGTCGCCCTGCCGTGACCTCGCATTCGTCCCCACCGCTTACCTCGTAATCGAGGATGGTCGCCGCCGTGACCGGGGTGAAGGCATCCACCAACGTCACGTCCGGTGCCCAGTCGGATATCCAGGCATTGCTGATGGTCAACATGTAGGTGATAGGGGTGCCAGGTGCGACCGGGCCGCTGCCCAGCCGCTGTTTATCCAGCGTCAGGTCGGCCTCGAAAAGGTACTCGTCAGCGCCGCTGTCGGCACACAATCCCACCGGGCGCGGCTCGCCGTCGACGTCGTCGTGGACGGCGCTGACAAGAACCGAATCGATGGCGTCCGAGGCCCACGTCAAGTGGTAGCCGTCTGGCTCAAGAGCGGCGTCGCCCCGGACCGAATCGGTCTGTGGCACGATCTCCATATTGACGGCGGCGGTCTCCGTCAGCACGCTCCCGTCCCAGAAGGTGTTACTGAGGGCGAAGTCGTCGCTGCCGTTCACCTTCACGCCAACGACCTGGCTGTAGAAGAGGGTCGCGCTGACGGGCACCTCGAAGTTCCTCACGTTGAGCGCGTAGATGCCGGTGCCGTCCCCGCCGCCGTTGTTGCCGATAGTGGTGTGCTTGAGCGTCCAGTACATGTAGGTGTTATCACCGTTGAAGTAAATGCCGCTGCCCGCGCTGTCAGCACCGTTGTTGATAATCACGTTGTTGGCAAACTCGTCCATGTGCTGGCATTCGCGCAGATAGAGCCCTCCGCCGTGCTGTGTAGCACTGTTGTCGTGGATGAGATTGCCGTAGAGCGCGTTGTCCCCACTACAGGCTGTCGGGTAGCCTCCCCCAGAATACTTGCTATCGGCGATGTAAAGCCCACCGGCGTCCCCGGCGCTGTTATAAGCGATCTCATTGGCGCGGTAGACGTTGTCAAGGTACACGTCACAGATGCCACCGCCGTAACCGGCCGTGTTGGAGAGCACGTGGTTCGCTTCCAGCGTCCACCATCCCTCGTCCCTGATCCCACCGCCACATTCGCCAACCACGTTGTAGGCAACGGTATTATCACGAGCTACTCCGCTGGACAAGCTATCTAGCCAAAGGCCACCCCCGGTGTTAGCCGTGTTGCTCACTACTGTGTTACCGGTAAAGGACATGCAGCTCTCCCAGATCTGGAGCGCGCCGCCGCCGTTGTGTGCGGTGTTATGGCAGAAGGTGTTATCGGTGACAACTACGTGGTCGCGATCTTCTGGTGAGCAATTCCCATACCAGGCCATGTTCCCGATGGTCAGACCACCGCCGTTCTGCGCCCTGTTGCTCTGGAAGGTGTTGGCGCGCAGCGTGGCAGCCCCACCGTGCCAGCCCTCGCCGTCGATGTAGATTCCGCCGCCCCCACCCCCGCCGGTAACAGTGTTGCCCGTAATGATGTTGGTGGCGAAGGTGACGTGGTTGCCGTGGCGCAGGGTCACGTAGACGCCACCGCCCGTGGTGGAACTGCCTCCGGTGAGGGTGAAGTTTTCCACCGTCACTGTGTCAGTGATGTAGAGCACGCGCCCCTCTCCTTGGGCATCTAGCACCGTGGGATATTGGGCTGAATTCGTGGTCGTGAAGCCCGGGCTATAACCACCGCGCAGCGTCAGGCTCTTGCTGATATAAGCGATCTGCATGACACCGTCCCGCGTTTGCACGCCGGTGTAAACACCCGTCGCCACACGGATCTCGTCGCCCAGCGCGGCGGCGTCCACCGCGGCCTGAACGTTGGTATAGCAGGGCGTCTGCCCACCGCAGGCTCCGTCGAGGGCCACGTAGTGGGTGGAAGACTGAAGCTGGCTGTCCACCATCCGCCGTCCGCCGTCTAGCGTCCATCGTCTACCGTCCATCGTCCGCTGCCTGCTGTCCACCGGCGTTGCATTCAGCAGGGACAATCCCATCGCTAGCACTAACCCCGTTAACAACATCACGCCAAAGATCCGCAGCAGCCTCATCATCCTCCTCCTCAGATTATCTGAACGTGCTTTCTCTACGTCATGTCGCCCCTGCATAGAGCTAATCGGCCACGCTTCGCTAAGGCACTTCGGCCCCGCTTCACTTAGGCACTTCGGCCCCGCTTCACTTAGGCACTTCGGCCCCAGTGTAGCCAATGTAGGGAATAAACGCCTCGAAGAGCGAGGGCATCTCCGATTTATCCCACGTGCGAAAGTGAAACTGCTCGACGCGATCGCCGTTGAGGATGAGCACGAAATAAGTGGGAGTCTGGCGATAGCGCGCCCTTCCAAAAGCTTCTCGATCGTTGTCGTAGTCGATTGTATCGTCGTACGCCGGGTTGGTACAGGCCACCGTCGCCGCTTCGAAACCTTCTACCGTGAAATACTCGCTCTCGCATGTGTAGCCGTAGTACGCCTCCCCCTCTTCGTAGTCGGGGACGAGGGTGGTCAACGTCGTACCGCCCTTGTACCAGAAGGAATCGACAGCCAGCGTCGTCTTTGTCTGGTTCTCGAAGCGATCGGGAGATTCGTCAAGGATACAGGTATAAGTAGATGCAGCGTCATCTGGCGTCTCGTGACAGGTCCAGTCCGGCGGAAGGCCGAAGTAGAGTCCATCAAGCGCCGTCGTCCACTCATCCCTTTCGTCCTCAGGAGGTTCGGCCGGAGTGAACTCCCAGCCGTCTGGAAGACCATAGATCTCCGCGAGGGACGGGGTAGGGGTAGGCGTATGCGTGGGGGTTGGCTCAGCCGTTGGTGTAGGCTCCGGCGTGACCGTGGGCGTCGGCTCTTCTGTAGGTGTTGGTGTGGCGGTCTGCGTGGGCCGTGGCGTCGCGGTGGGGACGACCTCGGTTGCCGTCTGACATCCCACCAGCAGAAGGCCGACGACGACCAGGGTCCATAGAACGATAAAACTCGGAGTTTTCTGGAACCTGGCACTATATGTAGATCCTCCACCACCAAAACCACCAAATGTAGGGAATGGTCTACTAAAACTCCGAGTTTTTGGGCCATTATTCAGTAAAGTCATCTCTTGTTTCCTCCCTTGGATCGACTCGTCACCAGACGCCACAGAGTCTACTGCCCTGGATAGGTACGTCCACAATCTACGACCTCATCACCAGGGGCAAGTAGATGGTATACCCGGCCCCTGCCGGATCGCCGGTGGGCATATCCTCGCTGAGCACGAAGGGCGAGAAATCGGCGACGTTCTCCACGCGAAGGGAGTAGGGTTCGGCGTCACACATGCGCCCGCCGGTGCCGTAGCCGGTATCGAGGGTCGTCGTCTCCCATGCGCTGCCGTTCCAGTGGTAGACATTGGCCTCGCTGCAGCTCTCGCCGGCGGCGATCTCGTCATCGTAGAAGAAGAAGGTGAGCGTCGCACCGCCGGCGGGCGTGTGCTCCGTCTCGATGTCGAAGCAGCGGGCGAAGACGTCCCCCGCTACGGTGGTGCATTCCTCGTTCAGCTTTACCGTGACGGTCACCTCGCCCAGATTCTCTCCCTGGGCGTCGATCAGCATGCCATCGCCGTGCCCGTATTCCAGGAAAGGGACGTTCCCCGTGCCGGAGACGTTCCCCGTTGCCTGGAGCGTCTGGGGGCCCGTGCCGGCGAACGAGATCGCGTGTCCGTTGAGTTGGACGTCGCCGTAGTGGTGCCAATCGCCGCCGACGGTGACGTCTTCGCTCAGTCTCAGTGTCCCCTCGGTGTCGATCTGCACGTGGTGGAAAGCCGAGGCGCTGACAAAGATGCCCTTCGCTATTGAGAGCTGGTGGGTGACGGTGAGGGTGCTGCCCGAGGCATCTACCGTGCTGCCGACCGCCCACTTGTCGATGGTCAGATCGTAGAAGGTATTGTCGCCGGAGATGGACTGATCAGGGCTGAACGTGAAGACCAGTTCGCCACCGTTGGCGTCGAAGGTGCCGTCGCTGTGATCGAAGTCCCCCGAGAGCCGCATCTGGCCCGGCGCCCGGAAGATCCCGCCATTCTGGTAGAAGGCACGCAGCGCCATCTCGTCGTTGGGATCGCCCTTGAAGGCACCCGCCGACTGCGTGTAATCGTGCTCCAGGCGGACGTAGGCAGCCTGCTGAAGGGTGACGCCGCCGCCCGTCAGGTTTATGGTGCCGACGCTCGTCGTCTCCGTCCCCTCGTCGTAGGTGATGGTCACGGGCATCGCGTTGTCCAGCGCCGCCACGTCGCCCATGCCGGGTCGCACGTCCCAGGTCCAGTTAGCGTCGTTGAGCCAGGAGCCGTCGCCGCCCTCGCCATCCCAGCCCATGGTGGCGGCTTCGTAGGCCCCGATGTCGCAGAGCCCGCCCTGGGGACGGGGCACACCCCGTTGATCGGTCATCGCCGTACAGACGGTGATGGGGATGGAGTTCACGAGGACCGAGGTGGAATAGGGAGCGAAGGTGTCCGTCGGCCCGCCGTTGGCAGCGAAGCGGTGAGGCGCGAGGAAAATAGCCCAGCCGAAACGGTCGTGGCCCGCATCGACGATGTTGCAGTTTCCAAGAGTCTCGATGAGATTGTAGTCGCCGGAGGTGAAAGCCGCTCCCCCATTGGCGCAGTCGGGGTACGTGTCCGCCTCGTTATCCGCCAGCACCGAGTTCTTAAGGGTTACCCCGCCATCGGCCCAGAGCCCCCCTCCCTCGCCGCTGCCCCCGCTCGAGCTGGCCTGGTTATCGCCGATGGTCACCTGCTCCAGGTCGAGAGAGGCGCCCGATCCGTTATAGATCCCGCCGCCGTCCTCGGATGCGGCGTTGAAGTAGACGGTGCTGTTGAAGGCCAAGAGATCACCGAAATTGCTGATGCCGCCGCCGTAGCCCATGTAGGTGCTCTCCCAGGTATCCGGGTCTATCATCTCCAACTCAGCGTAGTTGTGGGCCACCGTGCTGTGGGTGAGGGTAAGAACGCCCTGGACGGAGTTATAGATGCCGGCACCGGCGTAACCGTAGTTGCTCTCAACGGTGCTATGACGCAGCTCGAGGTGACCTCCGTTGTAGATACCGGCCCCATAGAGTTTATGCTCCCCACCGGGATCGAACCAGGGATCCGGTTCATTGCCCTCGATGGTGGAGTGATCAATCACCGCGATACCGGACGTACCATTATACAGGCCCCCGCCGTAGGCATCGTTAGCACTATCGTCTTCCCCGCCAAAATTGTCACTGATCAGGGATTGTTTTAGCAACAGGGTCCCGTTGTTGTAGATGGCCCCGCCCTCCATCCCGGTATTGTTGGTGAGCGTGCAACGAATCAGGGCCAGGCTCCCCGCGTTGTAGATGGCCCCACCTTCGCCGTCGGGGTGGCCCGTGCTGCTGTACCCACTCGCGTTGGCAAAGGTCATATCGGTCATGGTGACCGAGGCACCGGCTGCGATCTTGAACAGCCGCGTGCTACCGCCGCCTGGATAGTTGCTGGTCTTGACGGTCAGCAGGTCCGCTCCAGGCCCCGTAATGGTGAGGTCCTTGTCGATGAGAATCTCATCCAGCGGCTCATCGATCAAGATCTCGGCGGGGTAGGTCAGGTCGAAGGTGATAGTATCGCCCGACTGCGCGTCGGCGATCACCTGCGGTAGCGAGCCGGGACCGGACTCCGCCGTGGTGGTCACCACACGTTCAACCGCCGCCGCCGGTTGAGTCACGAGAATCAAAGCACTTAGAAATAAAATCAGGATTACACTTACGAGGGACATCTTTTGCATCTGCTGGTTCGCTCTCACTTTTCGACTCCTTTGGATAGTCGGTTAGTCATATAGTCAGGTAGTCCAATGGTCAAGTTGAACACGGGAATTGGGGTGGAAGAAGTATGGAGTAAGATTTCCCCCCTGTGCTTGGGACAGACAAAACAGGGATTAGTTTCCCCGCTTCCCCCACGACAAGGATTCGTTCATTCGTTGATTCGCTCATTCTTTGATTTGTTCTCCCGTTGCATCTGCTCTTCGAGAAAGGTGGTTAGGGCATCGAGCGAGGGAAACCCACGTCGGCGTCGGTCACCGCTGACGGACTCGAGGCTGAAAAACCAGCGTTCCTCTTCACGCCATATGCGCAGCAGATAGGATCGATAATCTGATTTCTCGAGAGGTCGGTACAAGGGACTTGCTCCTTCGCTTGGATGTGCCTATACTATACGTGTACCCTTCGGAAAACCTTCGCTGTGGCGGAAGGCGGAAATCTGGAGGATGACGCTCGATCTCCGATTTTTGGTCCCGGATCACCGATCAACTTAATGAGGAGGGGCATGAGGGGACCTACAGTCCATGGGACAGACACGAAAGATGTACCACTCCGGGTACGTCTGTTAGGTAACATCGAGGTAGAATACGAGGGACAGCAGGTTACCTCCTTTGAGTCGGACAAGGCCCGAGCTCTCATGGTCTATCTTCTCCTGCACAGCAGAGCTCTACGGCGCGAGGTACTTGCGGGCCTGTTGTGGGGCGATCGCCCGGAATCACGGGCGCGGGGAAATCTCAGCCGTGTTCTGACGAACCTCCGGCGCCTTATGCCCGGTTATCTGCTCAGCGACCGGCACACCGTGCAGTTTGACACCACACAACCCTATTGGCTAGATGTGAAGCACTTCATCGAGCATGCACGGCAAATAGACGGCAACGACAAGGAGTCAATGGAGACGCTCCAGGCAACCATTGCTCTATATCGGGGTGATTTCCTGGAAGGCTTCTCCCTCCAGGATTGCCCCGAGTTTGAGGAATGGATGATCGTCGAGCGGGAACGATTACGCCGTCTGGCTCTTCGGGTACTGGATCGCCTCATCGAACTCCATTTTCGACGGGGTGAGCACGAGCAAGCTCTGAACTACGCCCGGCGATCCCTCCACCTCGAACCATGGCGTGAGGCGACCCACCGCCACGTCATGCTCCTGCTGGCGCGCACCGGACAATCCACCGCTGCCTTACGCCACTACGAGTGCTGCCGCACCGTCCTTGCCGAGGAACTGGATCTACCTCCTTCTAACGAAACCACCAGACTCTACCATCGTATCCGTACCGCCGAGACCAGGCCACGTCGCCATCTAGATCCTCAACCCAACGCGCTCATTGGACGGGAACAGGAAATCACCGAGATCCGGCAACGCCTGGCCGATCCAGGGTGCCGGTTACTGAGTCTGGTGGGACCGGGCGGCGTAGGCAAATCGCGGTTGGCGTTAGAAGCTGCACAGAGCTGCGCCTCAGCTTTTCTAGAAGGGGTAGCCTTCGTACCACTCGCGGGTGTCACCTCGGCGGAGCTACTACCCATCGCCATCGCCCTGGCGCTGGATCTCAACTTTCACAGGCACAGGTCCACGCAAAGCCAACTACTGGAACACCTCAAGGATAAAGAGATACTTCTCATCCTCGATAATTTCGAACAGCTCATCGACGGTGCCCCCTTTCTTATCGAGATCCTGCGCAGCGCCCCAGAGGTACAGATCCTGGCAACCTCTCGGGAAAGGCTGCGCCTGCGCTGGGAGTGGGTCTTCGAACTACGAGGTCTTCCCAGCCGACCAACGACCGACGACCAACGATTGCCCGCGTCTCCCCGTTACGCTAAGGACAAAAGTCTCACCGTGCCCGCCTCTTCCGTCCCCGACGCCGTCAAGCTCTTCCTGCAACGAGCGACGCAGGCCAGCCGTACCTTCGAGCACACCGCAGAGAACCTGCGCTGCGCCATCCGGATCTGCACCCTGCTCGATGGGCTACCGCTGGGTATTGAGCTGGCGGCAGCGCTCACGCCCCACGTCCCCTGCAACGAGATTGCGGATCAGCTTCAGGCAGACCTGACCTTCCTGAAGTCCCCACTGCGCGACGTACCCCCGCGCCACCGCAGCCTGCGTGCCCTCTTCGAGCACTCCTGGCGCTTGCTCAACCCAAAGGAACAGCGCGTGCTGGCCCAGCTCGCCATCTTCCAGGGCCCCTTCGACGCTCACGCTGCCCATGAGATCACCCAAGCGGACCCTCCGACCCTGCGCGCCCTCACGGAAAAGTCCCTCGTAGGCCAGACGCCGGATCATCGCTATCAGCTGCACGAGCGCACGCGCCAGTTCGCCGCCGAGAAACGTGAGGCGCTGGGGCTGTCGGTAGCCCAACTCGCCGCCCGCCACGGACGCTACTACCTGGTTCTGGTCCGCTCCGAGGACTCACGCCGCGACCAGAGCACAGCGCACGAAGAGGAGAACGTCCTCGCCGCCGCCCTGGACAACGTCCGCGCGGCCTGGATGTGGGCCAGCGACCACGGGGAAGCCCGTCTCATCACCGACGTTGCGCCCGCCCTGGCACGCTACTACGAGCAGCGCGGCTGGTTCGAGGAGGGGTACAACGTCTTCGCCCGCGTCGTCGCCGGGTTGAGAGCCGCCGCACCACCTGATGCGCCCGACATGCGCCTGGCCCTCAACGTCACGTTGACGTTCGAGAGCATCTTCGCCGGGCACCTGAGCCAGCAGGAGATGGCGGGCGCTCTCGCCCAGGAGGCGTTGGACGTGCTCCAGGACGTGGCAGCGCCGCAGGCGCGGGCGCGCACGCTGGTCAACCTCGGTCTTACGCACCTGAACCGCCACCGGTACCGCCGCGCGGTGGAGAGATGTGAACAGGGCCTGGCGCTCTACCGACAGAGCGAGGATATCCGGGGCATCGCCGAAGCTCTCAACGCCCTGGGCAATATCTACTACATGGGTGGCGATTACGAGCAGGCCGGGAAAGCCTATCGAGAGAGCGCCACGCACTTCAAACAACTGGGTGATCTGCGCAGCTACGCCAGGGTCGCCAACAATCTGGGTAACATCGCCTTCAGCGAAGGGGAGTACGCCGAGGCACAGACATGGTACGAGGAGAGCCTGGCTATCAAACAGCGCCTCGACGACCGGTGGGGCGCAGCAATTTCCCGGCACAATCTGGGCGAGATCGCCCTCATCCAGAAGCGGTATGCGGAGGCGAAAGCCTACTTCACCCATAGCGTGGCGGAAGCCAGGGCACTCTACCACCGGGCCATCACCGCCGCGTCGCTGAATCGTCTGGCCGACGTGGCGCGCGCCGAGGGTGACGTTGCGGCAGCGCGGCACTATCTACACCAAGGATTGGCGGTCTCCCAGGGAACGGACAACCTCGACGCCCTCGCCGAGGGACATTGGCGGCTGGCCCGCCTCGCCCGTGAGCTCGGGGATATCACCCAGGCCCGCCAGCATATCCGGCGGGCGGCGGCGCCTCGACTCCTTCCTCCTGCGCGGCTGAGATTGCTCCTGGAAGCAGCCGAGCTCCTGGCTGAGGAAGGCGACGTCACGCGGGCACTCACCCTGGCCCATTTCGTCGCCCGCCAGCCCGAGAAGCTGCAAGCGACCCAGGACCTCGCTGCCGCGCTCATCACGGTGTGGCGAGAGCAGCTACCCTCCAAGGTGGCCGCCGAGGCCGAGGCCAGGGGCCGCGCTCTTGACTTCGAGGGGGCCATGGAACAGATCGGCGATTTCCGCCCATCGCATCCGCCCTCCAGATC
>JBNGDR010000055.1:0-9707 GCA_049975685.1 Anaerolineae bacterium | reverse complement strand
CCCTATTCCCTGCCCCCGATAATCGGGATGTACCACGACGTTGCCAATGAGCCACCCCGCACGCCATCCCGGTGAAGAGCGCCGCAGCGAGAGTGTCCCCACCACTCGAGATCTCTCCGTCCAGACAAATCCCTGGAGACGGATCATGGAGCCGTGCAGGATTTGAGCCCACAAGCCGCGGCTTGCCATCTGTCGCATCTGGTGGAGCATCTTCCACCCGGCAGGGTCCAATTCCTCTTGAAAGCCTATCTCGATGAGTTTGACGACCTCTGCAAAATCCCGGGTGGGATCCATCGGCCGTAGGCCCGAACCGGATGATTTTATCCGAACAGGAAAGGTGACGACGGCCATCTACTTAAGCCTTTCGCAGCAATTCCAGGGCTTCTTCGACTGTGACGTTGCCGCTTGCCAGATCGTCGAGAACAACCTGGCGTTCCTCGCTTTCGGCCTCTGCTTCGGTGCCGACCTCGTAACCCAGGGCACGAATGACCTCGTTCAAGCGACTGCGAACCGTCGGATAAGAAAGTCCTAAATCCTCTTGCATACGGTTAAGCTTGCCCTCATTCCGTAGGAAAGTTTCCACAAAGGTCCACTGCTCTGGTGTTAGCCGGGTGAGTCGCTGAAGTACAAATTCACCCTCAATGGCGGTACCACAGTGGGTGCAGGCAAGACGCTCTGCATATAGTTCCCCTTCACATACTGGGCATTTTGCGGGTACGGGATACATTTTAACCTCCTGGTTCGGCTTAACTATCTTAATTATAGTACCTAATTTCAATATTGTCAACCGTTAGACTTAACTTTTTTTATAAAACTGGTAATAATCTTAAATAGTGAGAGCTTGTAACTTCTGGAGTGCCTGCCTTTATCTTCATAGATATTGCGGTTGCCTTTTCTCCTAACTCGTTCTATACTGGTGTTAGTATGGTTAAAATATGCTATGAATTCCGCTTTTACAAAGGGGGAGAACATCGATGAAAGACTCTTCCGACCCGATGGACTCCGATGAAGAATTCGAAAGTCTCTTCAGATCCTTCGGAAAGACGAGATCTGCACCTGAGGAGGCGCCGCCCAACCGCCAGGATCAGATGCGAGAGCGCCTGGGGAGGGTGAAGGCACGCCGCGATGCAGCTCGTAAGGCCGAGCAGGCTGAGAGCCTGGAGAGTGCTGGGCAAAAAGTCGAGCAAGAATCTCCTGTCGAGGATCTGGAATCACTTGACCTGGAAGCCACCCGGCGTGAGCTGCTGCAAGATGCAGAGACAGCAGAACACCAGACTGAGAAGCAGAAAGCGAGTAAGGATACAGACCAGAAGCGCATACTGGGCCTCAAACCCATGCAATTGGGAATTGTGGTGGTGTTGGGTCTGTTTATCATCGTCATATACGGTGCTGTCGGTGTGATCATCTGGCGCACCTTACCTGGTTCCGAGGTTCCACTTCCGGCGGAGACGGAGGAGATTCTCCCGGTCTTTACCGAGAACCCCTCAACGGTTGAGGGAGGGATGAGTAACACACCCGAAGCCACTGAGCCCTCCGAGCCGACGGTCGCTCCTACGCCTGAGAATCGCCCCACGCCAACCCCCGCGATCGAAGCGCCGGTTTCAACACGTTACGATCTTCAGATCTTGCAATCGCCCAACGATGTTGAGTTGCGGATCGAACGGGGAGGGGAGTATCTACGCTTGAGAGCCTATGAAGCCGCCCTTCGCGATTTTAAACACGCGCAAGAATTGGACGGAGAACGCGCGGAAGTTTACGTAGGATTGGGGCGAGCCTATTTCTTCCTCCGTCGCTGGGATGAAGCCGAAGCAGCACTGGGCACGGCCATTTCTTTCAATGAGGATCTGGCCCCCGCTCATTTCTGGCTGGGGCAGGTGCTCTATCATTCTGGTCGCTACGAGGAAGCCTCTCAAGAATTCGATTGGGCGGCGGAGATCAACCCCGAGGACCCTACCTACGAGAGCTGGCTGGCCCGCGCTGCCGTGGAGATGGGCGACGTCGAGGAAGCCCTGGGAGCCGCCGAGCGTGCGCTCAACCTCGATGAGGAGTTGCCGCTGGCCTATGTCGCTCGTGCCGAGGTGCGTGTTCTGGAAGATGATATTGAGGCGGCACACGGTGACCTACTCCACGCTCAAGGTCTCGCCCCGCATAATTTCTACGTTCTCAATACCCTGGCACGTTTCTATGCCGAATACGTGCCGGAGCGTATCGTAGAGGCCGAATGGTTGGCCCAACAGGCTCAGGAGTGGGCTTCCTGGCAGATTCAGGAGGCGCAGGCTCTGCATACGCTGGGAAGGGTCTACCTGAAGCAGGGACACGTGGAGGCTGCCCAGCAGGTACTGACCGAAGCTTCCGACCTGGCGACAGTCGATGGCAAGGTAATCCTGCCTGGGTTGAGGGAGGATTTTGATCGAACCCTCGCACCATAGCAGAGTAACGGCTGATGCGTTGTCTTTCTGAAACTGTAACACTTCCGAAGCATCCCAGACCTTGGACTTCTGTCAGAATTTGGCTATAATAATGTATACGGATGCCCATGTATTGGCTGATGTTGGTTAGGTTGCGCCTGAGGATAGCCCCTTGCCTTCCAGAGTATCTTCTTACGAAGCGGGGTACTACATCCAGCGCTCCTTGAGGATGATATAGTAACCTCTCATGTCAGAGCAGTTGCGCGAGACCGCCTCTCAACAGGAAAATTATGCAGATATAGACTTCATTCGTCGCCTCCGTCGCGAACATCTGCAAACCATGATCCGGGCCACAAACTGGCTGTTTGGGGCTATGCTTTTTGCGGCCTTCTTCCCCTTGATGGAGGTGGATATTCCCACACTGCACGATTTCTGGGTTTTCGTTCCCCTCCTCGTGCTTGCCGGTTTCTGCACCATAAGCGGACGTATTCTTGATGTCCGAAGGGAATATCTTCTCGCGGCTCACCTCTACGTCTCCGGTCTATTAGTAACCTTGGTTCTCGCTCTGGCCCTGGCCCCGAACAACTGGACTGTACTTGCTTTCACCTTGCCGGTTATTGCCTCGGCTTCGGGCCTTCTCCTGCCCGGTAACAGCGCCCTCGCCCTCACCGGCTTGGGGATGGTAGCGCTCTTGCCTTTTGTTGTGAAGTACCCGGCGGGGACGGTTCTGACCGCCGAGATGCTGGCCGCTCTGGCTGCTCTCATCGCTCACGCGACAGCGGGTGGTCTCTACACTATGGCGGACTATTCCACGAAGGGGTATTTGATCGCGAGGAAGCGCGCCGACGATTTCTTCGAGAGCAAGGAGAGATTACGCATCGCATTGGCACGTGAGGACTGGCTCAACGAGGAGCTGCGCAAGACCAACTCGGCCCTCGAAAAGCGTGCCGTTCAGTTGCAGGCCAGCAGTGAGGTCAGCCGTCAGGCAGCCTCTATCTTGACATTGGATGTGCTGCTACGCCGTGTGGTAACCCTCATCCAGAGTCGTTTTGGCTACTACTTCGTCGGCATCTGGCTGCCTACCAAGAGAGATAACACTATCGAACTCCACGCTGGCAGCCGCACCGGGACGGAGATCCTGAGTTTACAGGATCTACATATCTCTCTTGATACGATGAGCATCATCGCCAACGTTTTCAAGAGCGGTGCAGCCCGTCTCGTCAACGATGTCTCAGAGGTCTCGGATTTCTACGCTTTGAGTGAGCTTTCTTCCACCCAGGCTGTTCTCGCACTTCCCCTTCACTTTGGTGATGAGATCATCGGTGTGCTGGATATCCAGAGCGAAGAGGTTGACGCCTTTGCAGAGGACGATCGGGTGGTTTTCCAGACCCTGGCAGATCAGATATCTGTTGCCATCCGTAATGCCCGGCTGTATGGAGCAGAGCAGAGCCGGCGCCGTCTGGCTGAATCTCTCCAGCAAGCCGGTCGTGCCCTTTCCAGTACCCTGGATCTCCGGGAAGTCACCAATCGCATCCTGGAGCTACTGGATGCCGTCGTCCCCTACGAACGGGGTTTGGTCCTCATCCAGGAGGACAACCGTCTTCTGCGAAGTGTGGCACGCCGTGGGTTCCCGGATGACGCTCAAGAGCGGTCCTTTGTGGTTCCCATTCGTGCGGGGGATGTTTTCCGACGCATTGCCGACAGCCGGGAGCCCGTGCTCATCGCCGATGTGACCGCCGATGCGAGTTTCCGTCAGATGGAGAGCTTACCCTTGGATCATTCCTGGTTGGGGGTGCCCCTGATCGCGAAAGATCGCGTGATTGGTATGATCTCGCTGACCCGCCATGAGGTAGGGGCCTTCGCGTCCGACGACGCGCAGGTGGTTCTGGCTTTTGCCGGTCAAGCCGCCATTGCCATGGAGAACGCGGGTCTCTACGATCAGCTGACCCGCTTCAACGAGGAGCTGGAGCGACGTGTTCAGGAACGCACGGAGGAGCTGAACACGGCTTACAACAGACTGGAGAAGCTGGATCGCAACAAGACCGATTTTATCGATGTCGCCGCTCACGAACTCCGCACGCCGCTGACGGTTATCAAGGGATACGCGCAGCTCTTGCAGATCAAGCCCGTCATCCGTGAGGACACTCACCTGAAATCGGTGGTCGAGGGCATCCTCGCGGGGACCGAGCGCCTGCATAAGATCGTCAACAGTATGCTCGATGTAGCCAAGATCGACGGCCAAGTGCTTAGTGTCGTGAAGCGGGATATGCATATGATCGAGATCTTTGAGCGTCTGGCGTCCAGGTTCGAATCCGATCTGAAGGCCCGTCACCTGACCTTAACCGTCCTGGGGGTCGAAGATCTGCCTATCATCAGCGCCGATCCGGGATTACTCTATAAGGTCTTTGAGCAGGTCCTGGGCAACGCGCTCAAATATACACCCGATGGCGGTCATATTGAAGTGGTGGGCAAGATAGTGCAGAAGAATGGCGGCCCCCCTGTTACCGAGGTGGTGGTACGTGATACTGGGATTGGCATCGATCCCGGACACCAGGAACTTATCTTCGAGAAATTCTACCAGACTGGGGAAGTCTCCCTCCACTCCTCCGGTGAGACAAAATTCAAAGCTGGAGGTCCGGGATTAGGATTGGCTATCGCCAAGGGTATTATCCAGGCACACGGTGGTAGAATCTGGGTCGAGAGCCCCGGTTGCGACGAGGAGACCTGCCCCGGCAGCAGCTTCCACGTCGAGATCCCGGTGGAGTGACGAGGGGCAAATTCCTAGCCCGCCACCTTCATCCGCTCGCGCCTTTTTTCTCGCTCCGTTTCCCGTTGCAACCATCGCTCCAGATAGCGTCCGGTGTAAGAGCCCTCAACCTGAGCGACCATCTCCGGCGTTCCCTCGGCGACGACCCTGCCCCCAGCATCCCCCCCCTCAGGTCCCAGATCGACGATCCAGTCGGCGACCTTGATGACGTCGGGGTTATGCTCGATGACGATGATGGTATTTCCTGTATCCGCCAGTCGTTGGAGCACCTGGATGAGCCGGGCCACGTCAGCGGCGTGGAGGCCCACCGTGGGTTCGTCGAGTAGGTAAAGGGTCTTGCCGGTGGCCCGTTTGGAGAGCTCCCGCGCCAGTTTGATGCGTTGGGCCTCACCACCCGAGAGCGTGGTGGCCGATTGCCCTAGCCGGATGTATCCCAGCCCCACGTCGTAGAGCGTATCCAGTCGCCGCACGATCTTGGGGATAGCGGCGAAGAACTCGCGAGCCTCGCTAACCGTCATCTCCAGCACGTCTGCGATGTTCTTGCCCTTGTAGCGAACTTGAAGCGTCTCCCGGTTGTAACGGGTGCCGTGGCAAACATCGCAGGGCACGTAGACCTCGGGCAGGAACTGCATCTCGATCCGCAAGGTACCCTGTCCCTTGCAGGCTTCGCACCGTCCCCCCTTGACATTGAAGGAAAAGCGGCCCTTCTCGTAGCCTCGGATCTTTGATTCGGGTAACTCGGCGAAGAGCGTACGGATGGGTGTGAAGACTCCGGTGTAGGTAGCCGGGTTGGAGCGTGGCGTTCGTCCAATGGCCGACTGGTCGATGTTAATGACCTTGTCAAGGAAATCCACACCCTCGATGATATCCACCTCACCGGCTGGTTCACGGGAGCCGTTGATGATCTGGGCCAGACGATGGTAGAGAGTCTCGACGATGAGGGTGCTCTTCCCCGAGCCGGAGACCCCGGTCACGCAGATGAAAAGTCCCAGGGGTAGACGGACCTCAACGTTCTTGAGGTTATGTTGCCGGGCACCTTGGATGAAGAGCGCCTTGCCGTTGCCGGGACGACGGTTCTCGGGCACAGGTACCCACTTCCGGCCTGTAAGGTAGGCACCTGTATGCGAAGTGGGATGATTGAGGATGGCTTCCAGGGGGCCGGCGGTGACGACTTCCCCACCGTGTTCTCCCGCGCCGGGGCCGAGATCGACGATCCAGTCAGCAGCGCGGATGGTCTCCTCGTCGTGCTCGACCACGAGCACCGTGTTACCCAGATCGCGCATCTCCTTGAGCGTGCGGATGAGCCGGGCCGTGTCTCGCTGATGGAGGCCGACGCTGGGCTCATCCAGGACGTAGAGGACCCCCGTGAGTCGTGAGCCTACCTGCGTGGCGAGTCGTATGCGTTGCGCTTCTCCGCCGGAGAGGGTGTTCGCCGTGCGGTTCATGCTCAGATAATCCAGCCCTACGTCCACCAGAAAGGTTAGGCGGTCGCGTATCTCCTTGAGCGCTCGTTCGGCGATGGTATATTCCTTGGGCGTGAGCGTCTCGCCCTCGATGAGGGCCGACACCCAGTCGCGCAGCTGGATGACGGGCCAGTCGGTGATCTCGTGGATGGCTTTCCCCGCGACGGTGACCGCCCGGGCCACATCGTGCAGGCGCGAGCCACCACACTCGGCGCAGGGCGTGCGGCTCATGACCTCCTCGATCTTGCCGCGCATGTAGTCGGAGTTGGTCTCCTCGTAGCGGCGCTGCAGGTTGGGGATGACCCCCTCATAACGCTGTTGTCCTTTCCAGACCCCATTCTTTCCCTCGTAGCGAAGGGGTACCCGCTCTTTTCCTGTCCCGTAGAGGAGGATCCGGCGTTGATCGTCGGTTAGTTCACCCCAGGGTTTGTCCATGTCGGCGCCATAGTGTTCTGCAACGCCTTTCAAAAGCCGGAAGGTATAGCTGGAGTGATCCTCGGAGACGCCAAAGGCGATGGCCCCTTCGTTCAGCGACCGCTCAGGGTTGGGAACGATAAGGCCAGGATCGAGCTCCAATTTATAGCCCAATCCCTGACACTCGGGACAGGCGCCGTGAGGGCTGTTGAAGGAGAAGGTGCGGGGCTCGATCTCGGGCAAACTGATGCCGCAGATGGGGCAAGCCAGCGCTTCGGAGTAGAGAACATCGCCCTCGGGTTGAACCTCGGCGTCGAGCGTGCGGACGACATTCACGATGAGAATGCCGTCTCCCAGACGGAGGGCCGTCTCTACCGAGTCGGTGACTCGGCTTACGAAGTCCCGGTAGGCATCCTCGCGTTCCTCCTCAGGATCGGGGACGATAAGACGGTCGACCACGGCCTCGATGTTGTGCAATTTGTAGCGGTCGAGTGCGGGTACCTCCTCGAGTTCGTATACCTCACCATCTACCCGAACGCGGATGAATCCGAGCTTGCGTACTTCTTCAAAGATGTTCTTATGGTGTCCCTTGCGCCCTCTCACCAGCGGTGCCAGAATTTGTAGTCGCGTGGCACTTGGCATCTCCAAGACGCTGTCGGTGATCTCCTCGGCACTTTGCTTGGTTACGGGGCGTCCGCACCGGGGGCAATGGGGTATACCGATACGTGCGTAGAGCAAGCGAAGATAGTCGTAAATCTCGGTAACGGTGCCAACAGTAGAACGTGGGTTGTGGGAGACGCCTTTCTGATCGATGGCAATAGCTGGGCTCAATCCCTCAATCGATTCCACGTCAGGTTTGTTCATTTGTCCCAGAAACTGCCGCGCGTAGGAGCTCAGCGACTCGATGTACCGTCGTTGTCCTTCTGCGAAGATAGTATCGAAGGCGAGAGATGACTTCCCTGAACCGGAGAGTCCGGTGATGACCACCAGTTGATCCTTGGGTATCTCCACCGTGATGTTCTTCAGGTTATGCTGTCGTGCACCCCTGATAATCAGTTTATCGCTTGCCATGTCCCCCGCTCGTTCTCCTTTCTCCAATTGCAGCTGGATATTATAACACGGATCGATAAAAGTGTATAGTGCATTTGTTCTAATTTTGACTTAACACGTGGTGGGCCTATACTCAAGGAAATTGACCCCACCAGAATATGCGACCCCGTTTCACTAATAAGAAAGGAGCGTGATATGGACTACAGATATCTCGGTCGGACCGGCCTCAAGGTCAGTGAGCTCTGCATGGGCGCCATGACCTTTGGGCGGGAGTCATCCGAGGAGGTCAGTCACCGGATGCTGGACCGCTTCGTAGAGGCGGGCGGCAATTTCATCGATACGGCCAACGTTTACTCTAACGGTACCTCGGAGGAGGTCCTGGGGCGCTGGCTGGCTGGCAAACCTCGCGAGCAATTCGTCATCGCCACCAAGGTCCGCTTTTCCATGGGCGACGGTCCCAACGACGTGGGGCTCAGCCGCAAACACATCGTCCATCAGGTAGAACAGAGTTTGCGCCGTCTGGGTACGGATTACGTTGATGTCTACCAGGTGCATTGCTGGGATCGCGGCACGCCCCTGGAGGAGACACTCAACACGCTGCACAAACTCGTCCACAGCGGGAAGGTGCGTTACATTGGTGCCAGCAATTTCACCGGTTGGCAGATCCAGAAGGCCATCGATATCAGTAAGCACCACGGGTGGGAGCCCTTCCGATGCCTGCAACCCCAGTATAGCCTGCTCTGCCGCTCAACGGAGTGGGAGGTACTGCCCGTCTGCATGAATGAAGGGCTGGGCGTCATCCCCTGGAGCCCACTGAAGGGGGGCTGGCTCACTGGCAAGTACCGGCGAGAGATGGAGGCGCCACCCGCAGGCAGCCGTGTGGAAAAAGCTGAGGAAAAGGGGTGGAGTGAGTCCTGGAGCAACTACGCCAACGAGCACACCTGGAACCTCATCGACGTGTTGCTGGAGGTAGCCGACGAGCTGGGAAAGACACCTGCGCAGGTTGCCATCAACTGGCTCCTGCAGCGTCCGGGCGTGACGGCCCCCATCATCGGCGCCCGTAACATGGAGCAGCTGGAGGACAACCTCGGTGCCGTGGGGTGGGTTCTGGCCGAGGAGCAGATGGCACGATTAAACGAAGCCAGCGAGCCGGAGATGCCCTATCCCTACGATTTTATTGCCGATGCCCAGGGGAACCGCTGAAAGCGTCTAGGCCATGTGCCCGAAGGCGAAGAGATACGGTCGGCCCTATTTTGAGAGCTTCCTGCGCCGCAGCCAGCGCAACTCCCAGCGGAATCGGAAACGGCTGGATCTAATCCGCCGGTATGAAGAGGACGGTTGCCTGTTGGAGATCGGGTGCGGGCGGGGTGAATTCCTCCAGATGGCGAACGAGCACTTCACCGTGGAGGGGGTGGATATCTCCCTATACGCCGTGAAGACGGTGGCAGCGGACCTGGCGCTCTCTATTCGTCGTGCAGACATAGAAGAGAGTAGGTTGCTGGAGGCCGCCTACGACGTTGTTGTGGTCTTCAACGTTCTGGAGCATCTCAGGGAACCGCCGGATGTTCTACACAAGATCTACGGTGCCCTTCGGGACGGCGGCCT
>JBNGDR010000054.1:0-9713 GCA_049975685.1 Anaerolineae bacterium | reverse complement strand
CTCGGCCGTGGTACCCGATTTACTGGCCACAATGAAGAGAGTACGGCGCAGATCCAGACGTCGGGCGTGCTCCAACACCGCGCCGGGGTCGGTGCTATCCAGAACCTCCAGTTGGAGAGCGGGATCCTCGCTGGCGAAGACAGTGCCAAAAAGATCCGGCGCCAGGCTGGATCCGCCCATCCCCAGCAGAAGCACGTCGGTGTAGCCCTCGTCGAGCAAGGTGTCACGCAATGTCTGGAATCGCCGCAGGTCTGCCCCCACCCGTTCGGCGATATCCAACCAGCCCAGGCGATTGGTGATCTCCTCGGGTTCCGGGCGCCAGACGGTGTGATCCCTATCCCAGATGCGGGGAAGCATCCTGGCCTCCTTCATCCCGGCCAGCGTCTCCGCGAGGCCGTCCCGGTGAGCGCCCAGGTATGCCAACTCAGACAATGTTTTCACGGAAGATCTCCTTTCGTCAAATGCATAAGCCTAGAGTGTGTAAAGAAATAAGTTCCCCCGCAGATGCCCCAGGGAGTGCGAAAAGCCTATCTCTCCGAGGTACGAGGCTTAGAGCATAAAATTCGGGAAGTTATAAACCCTTGGTCGTATACGTTATGGATTCATGTCCAGACTCATATCCAGGCCGTAATGCGCGGCACCAAACAGCGCGGCCTTGGGATTAAGGATCACATTCACAGGCATGGGCGCGAGGACGTGCGAGAGGCGCCCCTTGCGCAGGAAGGCACTGAGAAAGGATCCCTTCTCCAGTGCCGGAAGAATACGAGGTGGAATCCCGCCCCCTAGGTAGACACCACCGGTAGAGAGAACCTTGAGTGCCAGGTTCCCTGCCTCGGCGCCCAGAACCCTGACAAAGGTGTCCAGTGTGAGTTCACAGATGGGACAGGCGTGCTCTTCATCCAGCGCAGTGTTAACGATGATGGGCGCGCGATCGCTCACCTGGGCAAGCTGCTCCGCCAGCCATTCAGGCTCCTCGGCACGTCCCGTCTCCTTGAAGAAGTCGTAGATATTTGGAAGCCCGCGCCCCGATGCGATACGCTCGCAGCTCACGTGTTCAAAACGCTCCTGGAGGAAGTGCAACAGCGCAATATCTGTCTTGCTGACAGGAGCAAAATCGGCATGACCGCCCTCCGAAGCATGAGCCGAGTAGTGAGTCTCTTCCCAGGTCAGGAAGGCCTCACCCAGCCCCGTACCTGGTGCGATGACGGCCATGGCTCCGCCCGGCACGCATCTTCCCTCGTTAAGGTTGTGCAGATCGCCTTCCTCCAGGAAGGGCACCGCATACGCAATGGCGGTGAGGTCGTTGAGAAGGCGCACCGCGTCGACGGGCAAGGCCTTGTGAAGCTGCTCCTGATCCATCACCCACGGAAGGTTGGTAATAGTGGCTTTTCCACCCACGACGGGCCCTGCGACGCCAAAGCAGACGCGCTCTATGCTCACCTCGACATCCTTGAGAAACTCCTTCACCAGCGCCTCTAGACTGGGAAATTTTCCGCTGGGGAGGGTTCTCTCAATCAAAGGTTCCCGTAGTCCTTCCTCCGGATCGAAAATCGCCAGGTTAGTCTTGGTACCACCTACGTCACCGGCCAGTAACATATTCTAGACTCCTTTCACTAGCAACGAGTACTTCCTCTTTCCATGCCTCTCCGAGGTGCTACCTCACGTAGGGTACGGTTGCGACGTGAAAGATCGCGCAACACCTCCTGTGAGGCCAGCACTACGATCTCATCCCCTACCTTGAGACGTTTTGTGGGTGGGGGTGGCACTTCTATGGATACCCCGCGCGCATGGAGGACGGCGGTCAGCCCCTCCTCAGCGTCCAGCTCAGTGATGGTCGTGCCCACCAACGCCGATAGCGCATTGACCTCCAGCCGGGTGAGGAAGAGGCGCGACCCCTCCACTTCGACCGGTTGGGCCACGTGCATCTGCAACGTCGCCGAGAGGAAGGCGGGGTTGGCGATGGCGGAGGTACTGTAGACGGCCGTGAGACCAAAGACACTTCGCAGCTCCTCACCCAGCCCCTCTTCGAAGAGTCGCAACACCAGCCGCATCCGCGGGTTGAGCTCCCGCGACCGCAACACCGTCTCCAGGTTGATCATATCGGTTTCAGTACAGGCAACCAGGGCAGAGGCTTCTCGCACACCCAATTCCTCCAGAAAGGGCGGGCGACGGAAATCCCCGAAATGGACGGGCACACCTCGCTCCATCAGACGCCACGACAGGCGATCCGGCTCGAAGTCCGCTGCCACGACGGGTTGTTTAAGTTCCAGTAGATTGTTAACGACACGGTAACCTGTGTGTCCCAGGCCGCAGACGATGACGGGACGGAGCTCGTCGGCAGGCGTACCCGTCCGCGTGTGGACCAGATCATGGAGGCGCTCGTCGGCCACGAAAACGAGAAGTTCGTCGCCCGGACGGAGCACCATCGATGCCGGGGGCTCCAGATGCAGCTTGCCGTCGCGTGTGTGCAAGATCACGGTCGAGTCCTGCGCGGCGCTCACCTCCCCAACGGTCCGCTCCACCATCGGCGAATCCTCCTCCAGGGGTACCCGTGCCAGGTAGTAACTGCGCTCCTCCAAACGGAAAGTCTCAATGATCTCGATACCCATTGCAGCATGAGCAAAGGTCACCGCCGCAACTGCCGACCGGCTGATGAGCGCCTCAACGTCGAAACGTTCTTCGATGACATCGGCGATCTCATCCTCGAAGAACCGCAGGACAACACGCGCCTCGGGGTTGAGACGCCGCACGTGAAAGGCGGTCTCCATGTTGGCCAGATCGTGATCGGTGCAGACCACCACCGTCCGGGCCCGTCTCACGCCCCCCAGCTCCAACACCTCCTCACTGCGCACGTCCCCCAGCAAGACAGGCATGCCATCGTCGATGAGGTTTTCCACCAGAGGCGACTGGACATCATTGATACCTACTACCGGCAGCTGAAAATCGAGCAATTGGCTCGCCAGGCGGTATCCCACCCTACCTACACCACAGATAAGTATATGGTCATTCACCGTGGAAGCGAGTGTCTGCTGCCAGGCCTGCCCTCTATCCGCCCGGACAAAAAAGACGCGGATGACATTGAGAACATTGACGCCAAAGAGGAAAAGAAAGGGAATCCCCAGCAAGGGTATCAGGACGAAGAAATAATCAAAATGGGGAGGTGCTGGTACATCGTAATCCAGCTGCAAGATCTTGAGGACGGAGAGTACGGCCTGTATGTAGGTCAAAGAGTCCGTGGCCCCCGCACGACGGTTGTAGACTATCTGGAAGATAAGGGCCATGACGGCAAGACCTATAATGAGCACGGCAAACACGTTCCAGGGGAAGAGACGCACGAAGACCCGCAGGTCTCGCCGGAACTTGAACCACCAGTGATGCCGGGAGGTCGTCCTCGCCTTCAATAGGGCTCCTTTGGAAATCAGGAATCAGGGATCAGGGAGCGGGGATCAGGGGGCTGTTTACCCGGCATCTTGTCTGATCCAGCATTGTGGTTATCGTTGGTATGGCCTGCCACACGACTACTTCGGAAGGTGAGGGCAACGTTATGAACGTGCGCACGCTTGCACGTTCGTACGTTCCAACGTTCGTACGTTGTTATCCTCATTGGTGTGACCTGCCCATGGAGATCCCCCTCCTCAGCCGGAAAACACGGAACTAAAGGATTTCATTGAGTATAGGATCAATCGAAGAATAAGTCAAAAGCCCTTCAAGAAATTCTTGTAAAATCGGGAAAAGCTGATATCCTATATAAGGTAGGTTGCCGGAGCGTCCGGGGCTCACTCACCATCGGGCGTAGGAACGCGACGTGAAACAGACGTTCAACGGCAAAAGGGCAACACCAGATCGAGGGGAAAGGAGGTGGTGCCAGGGTGACCTACGTAACCGCAAAACCGGGAGAGTCAGCAGAAAGCCTGCTCAGGCGTTTCCGAAAGCAGGTCAGCAAAGATCGCATTATGGGCGAGGTCAAGAAACGCCGTTACTTCATCACGAAGGGCGAGAAGAGACGTATCGAGGAGCGCAAGGGCATTCGCAACGCGCGCAAGCGCGAGCGAAAAGCTCGCCGTCGAGACCGCTGATCGTACCAGAGGCGGCTCCGTCGCCTCTTTGATGGGCCAGATGGCATCGCCTACGTCCGTCTTCGGATGTGGTTTCCACATCTTCGGGCGTAGTATTAATATGATCTTGGAGAGCTCCGGGCCAGAAGGATAGGGAGCGCGGCTATTACCGCGAACGCTGTTCGAAGGCCCGGATCATCTCTTCCATGCGGCGGCGGTTCAACCCCATGTCCGAATATCCCAGGCGGGAGGCCGAACGAAAGTGGATAACCTTCTCCTCTGTATCGATGGCAAATTCGACGTCATCGATAAACCCCATGGTGAGGGTGCGGAACTCAACGTAGATGTAGGTCGGTTCGGCTGTGATAATCCGTGTCCGGGGCGCATCGCGGATGATGGAGAGTAAGCGCTGACGAGCCTCCTCGGCGGTACCTTCGTACGCCAGCGGCTCCATGTAGTGCTCCTCATCGGTGGGCGAAGCCTGGGTTAAGACACAGTTAGGCGAATCAGGACAGGGAGCAAGTTGAATATTGTCGTTGACGCCGATATTCTCCGGGCTGGGACTCAACAGAATCACGGCAACGCGTGCGAGCCCATAGAGCAGCGCGAGCCCCAGAAGTATCCAGAGCAACGTCTTGAGCCAGGACATTTTTACCTCCCGCAAAGACAGTTGAAAGTTACGAGTTGAAAGTTAAAAGTTACAAAACTCAACGAGCTCTACAATCTTATAATTACCAAGAGAAAATATCGAAGTTTCTGTTTATCTAGAGCACGATGCACCCAGGAGTATACACCCAGAAGCAGGAAAGAAGGAGACCACGATGGCTAAATGCAGAAGCTACGGGAAGATCTCGCGCCGGGATCTGGAGCGGTTGCGCGCCGATCTGGCGAAGGCAGGCGTCGTCGTGGGGTCAGGGGACGAGGTCTTTGTCAGGGGTCCCTACGGCATACGGCTGAGTGCCACCTACCTGGAAGAGCCTCAGACGCTTGAGATCTGTATCGTAGAGAAGCCTTTCGCCATCCCCATGTCCCGGATCTGGGTAACGCTGGACAACGCTATCGTTCCTCATACGCAGAAATAAAGGAGAGCCGGCGAGAAAGATGAGCAAGACACTCTTTATCCTACGTCACGCCAAATCCAGCTGGGCGGATACAAGCCTGGCCGATCACGATCGACCGTTGAAGGGGCGGGGACAGCGCGATGCGCCCCGGATGGGCGCCTTCATGCGCAAACACGACCTACTCCCCGACTACATCCTCTGCTCCACGGCGAAGCGGGCCCGGCAAACCATCAAGTTGGTCATTGAGGTGAGCCAGTACGAGGGCCACGTGAAGCTCACCCCCCACCTCTACCACGCCGAACCTGAGACCATTGTCGAGGTTCTCCACAACGTGCCCGACGACTACGAGCGCGTGATGATCGTGGGCCACAATCCCGGTCTGGAGATGCTGGTGGAGTCACTGACGGACGAGTGGGAGTCACTGCCCACCACGGCGCTGGCCCAGATCGCCCTACCCATCGACCGCTGGGAGGCGCTGAGCGAGGATACCGAGGGAACCCTCGTCGGTCTCTGGACACCGAGGGAGCTGTAACCCCTCTTATCCTTAAGCCCCGGTCGTCAGGCGCTCACGCAATAGCTCGCAGAAGGCTGTGACCTCCTCGGGTGACACTGCGTCGTCCTGCGCACTCTCGCCCAGCAGCGCGAAGATCCGGGTACCCCGCAGTTCAGGGTCCAGATGGGGCGCGCGGGGCACCACGTGAACGTGCACGTGATGGAAATGCTCAGCCTCCGCGAGACACATCACATATTCCTTCTCGCACCCAAGGATCTGGTGTAGGAGCCCCGTCGTCCGCCCGAGGAGGGTGGTCAGTTCCGAGAACTCCTCCGAACTCAACTCGTGCAGCGCCTCTGCGTGGCGTTTGAGAACCAGCACCAGCCAGCCCTTGAGCTGCGTGGGATAGGCATGCTCCAGGTTCCAATAACAGCCCTCGTAGATCCTCGGGCCGGGCGAGATGGGGCGGACGCCCGCATTTGCCAGACAGCTCCAGCATTCCTCCATAATCATCTCCTCTAGTTCACGTTTCCCATCACACGAATGAATCTCACGCGAAGGCGCAAAGAACGCAAAGTAAGCCTCTCTACCGGTTTCAGAAATCTGCGTTCATCTGCGTCCCATAGAAGTATACGTCACGAGCCTGTGCTTGAATAGTGTCGCAGCCCAAAGCGCCACAGCCGGTAGCCGACGAAAAGCAGCAGGGCGGCGACGGGTGGGGCCGCGAAGGCCAGCGGTCCGAAATCGCGCCCCAGGAGCAGACGCGCCGGATAAAATGACGCCAATCCATAGGGGATGACCCACGTCATAAGAACGCGCACGGCCCGGGGGTAGATGGTGAGCGGATACTTGGCGAACTCGTTGGTCTCGAAGACCATCTTCGTCACCGGGATGGACTCCACGATCCAGAAGGCGCTCACGCTGGTGATGAGATTAAGCGCGATGAAGATCCCTCCGCCACTCAGGACGATGACGAGGAGATAGATCACCTTGGGCACACTCCAGGCCAGATCCAGGGCCAGTGAAGCCTTGATCACCACAGCCGCCCCGATCAGGAGGTCGCCAATGCCGTCGTGACAGAAGCGGTCGGCCAGGAGATGAAAGAGAGGGTCGATGGGACGGACGAGGAAGCGGTCAAACCGCCCCGTGCGGATGTAGGACCAGCCGATGGTCCACAGGTTATCGGCGAACATGTGTGTGATGGAGTGGGCCATGGCCAGCAAACCGTAAACGAAGATCACCTCGTCGTAGGACCAGCCCTCCAGCGTGGGGACGCGCTGCATGACCACCCAGATCCCCAGCAAACTCGCCGCCTGGAAGAAGACGGTGGAGCTGGCACCGATGATGAAGTTCACCCGGTACTCCATCAGGATCTTCAATCGCTGCTTGAGGAAAAGCCAGTAGAGTCTGAGATAGCGTACCATCGTCCTACCCACCCTGGACCGTCACCTTACGCACGGCGACGCCGAAGATCAGGCGCGATGCGATGAGGAGCCCCACCAGCCAGATGAGCTGTTCCAGCCACAGCTCCGGCGCCCTATCCAACGGCACCACGCCGCTCAGGAGGGAGATGGGAACGTCCAGCGCCTGGGCGAAGGGGAGCACCCGCACCAGGCGCTCCAACCGCTCGGGCATGATGCGCAGCGGTACGACGCCCCCGCTGGCGAAGAGGGCCACACCCGACCGCACGACGGATAGCCCCCAGGCCTCCGTCGTGTAAAAGGTGAGACAGGCCAGGATCCAGTCGAAGCAGAAGAGCACGGCGTGTCCCAGCAGGATGGAGATGAGAAAGGCGCCCCACACCGCCGGATCGCCGGGGAGCTGCAGGTCGAAGGCCCACCAGGCCACGAAGAGCAACGGGATCTTCAGCAGCAGATTCGTAGCCGAGAGCGCCAGGGATTGTATGTACTGCATCTCCTGGAAGTCCACCGGACGCAGCAGTTCCACCGCGATGAGCCCTTGTTGGATGAGCCCCCCAAAGTTGAGGATGAGATCATTATTCACCAGCGGCATGAAGAGCTGCGCCAGGAGGACGTAGCTGAGAGTACTCTGGAGTGTTAATCCCGCAATCGTGGTATTCTGGGCATAGACCGCCCGCCAGAAGAAAACGAAGATGGTCATGGTCATGAACTGGACGAAGATCTCCACCCAGAACCAGGCATTGTAGGCCATGAAGAGTTTGGGCATCATCGCGGCTACGCCTCTGTAGGAGCGCAACCGCCGCCTTAGGGTCTGGATCACGCGACTGCCCCTCTCTTCAATGCCCCTTCGTAGATCTGCTTGACGATGGACGCCAGATCGGGCTCCTGTAGCGAGAAGTCGGTGACCTCAATCTGTGACATGAGGGAAGCAGCGAGGTTGCTCGCGGAGACCTGGGTACGGTCGAAGCGGATGACCAGCTTGCGCGCCTCCCGGGCCGTGATGGTAGCCCCGGCAGGCAGGGCGATGCCGTTGGCCGCCTCCGTCGTCTCTAGCGTGAGGGAGCGATAGGTCCCAAAACGCTCCTTGATCCGGCTCAGCGGCCCGTCGTAGATGAGACGGCCCTCGTCGATGATAAGGACCCGCTCGCAGAGTTCCTCGATGTCGCCCAGGTCGTGGGTGGTGAGGATGACCGTCGTCCCCTGCTCCTGATTCTGCTTCCTGATGAAGTCGCGAATGCGCTCCTTGACGATGAGATCGAGACCGATGGTGGGTTCGTCGAGGTAGACCACCTGCGGCTCGTGGATGAGGGCCGCCGCCAGCTCCGCCCGCATCTTCTGACCCAGCGACATGCTACGGATGGGGACGTGCAGGAGCTCACCAAGCGCCAGCGTCTGGGAGAACTCATCCAGAAGATCGCGGTAACGGGAGCGCTCTACGTCGTAGATCTCCGCGATCATATTCAGTGATTCGATAAGGGCCAGATCCCACCAGAGCTGTGTACGCTGCCCGAAGACAACGCCGATCTCACGCGCGTTAGCGACACGCTCCCGGTGGGGATCGCGCCCTAGCACCTCGACGGCGCCCTCAGTCGGCGCCAGCACCCCCGTCAACATCTTGATGGTGGTGGACTTCCCGGCACCGTTGACGCCGATGTAGCCCACCATCTCCCCCCGTTCCACGGAAAAGGTGACCTCGTCAACAGCGACGGTCCTCTCGTATCGGGGCCGGAAGAGCGCCCTGACGGCGCCGAGCACCCCTGGATCTTTCCTGGGCGTCCGGAAGACCTTTGTCAGATTATGGGTACGGATAACTTGCATGGAACGCCTCGCAAAATCAGTTGAAAGTTACAAGTTAGAAGGTTGAAAGTTGTTCTCGTTGATTCGTTCTATCGTTCTACAATTCTAAAAAAAGTACGTTTCATGAACGTTTCCATGGGCGTTTCCATCAAGATCAAAACGGAGAGTCGCACGATTCCGGAGAGATGATTATAATAGAGACCCTTGATAAGACCAGAAAGTAGGGATCATCGCCCATGGATTTTAGAAACAGTTTGCGTCAGAGCATCAGCCGCCACCGCGACGCGCTTACCCTGAATTTGCGCCCCGAAGAGATCCGCCTATCGGTCGCCGCACCCTTCCTTCTCCTCCACCTGCTGGGCATGGGGGCCATCGTGCGCCTGACCCACCGCCCGGTATGGCTCCTCCTCCCCGTTGTCCTCCTCATCCAACCCCTCCTCGTATCCTTGAGACGAAGACGTCCCCATCTGCTGGCGGCCTCCTTCGCGCCCCTCGTCCTGCCCTACACCGTCCTCGCCCTCCGCCTGGGCATCGCGCTCGTAGCCCGCGCGCAGGGCCTCACCACCGGCTCCCTCACCGTCCCCGAACCCTGGCCCAAATTCCTCGATCTGGATAGGGCCACCCTGTTCGGCGGCATCTGGGTGCTCCTGGCCCAGAGCAGCGTCACGGCCCAGGCCTGGGAGCGCCCCGTGCAGTGGCTGGGCTTCCTCGATCTCCTCCGCCGCCAGGGCCGGGCCTTCACCTTCCGTCTCCGCGTGGGGGAAGGCCCGCTGCCCCTGCGCCACGGACTGGGACTACTGACCCTCCACGGCTTCGCCCTGGCAGCCATCGTCCGCTTCACCTCCCAGCCGCTCTGGTGGCTGCTGGCGCCCCTGCTCCTTCTGCA
>JBNGDR010000053.1:0-9774 GCA_049975685.1 Anaerolineae bacterium | reverse complement strand
AGCGGCTGCGGCAAGACCACGGCTGGGCGAACCCTCATCCGGCTCTACGAGCCCACCGATGGCCACGTCTACTACAAGGGTGAAGATCTGGCAAGCATGAACAGCAACGAACTGCGCGAAATGCGCCGCCGCATCCAGGTCATCTTCCAGGACCCCTACGCCTCCCTGAACCCCCGGCTGACGGTGGGAGCCATCGTCGGCGAGCCTCTGGAGATCCACCGCCTGGCGCGGGGGAAGGAACTCAAGGAACGCGTCGAAGAGCTCCTGCAGCTGGTGGGCCTTAATCCTTATTTCGCTGACCGCTATCCCCACGAGTTCTCCGGGGGGCAGCGCCAGCGCATTGGCGTCGCCCGCGCCCTGGCCCTCGATCCCGAATTCATCGTCTGTGACGAGCCTATCTCGGCTCTGGATGTCTCCATCCAGGCGCAGATTGTGAACCTGCTAGAGGAACTCCAGGAGAAGCTGGGGCTCACCTATCTCTTCATCGCCCACGACCTGAGCATGGTGCACCACATCAGCGACCGCGTGGCAGTGATGTATCTGGGTAAGATCATGGAATTATCCGACAGCGAACGCCTCTACGGCAACCCCCTCCACCCCTACACCCAGGCCCTGCTCTCCGCCGTCCCCATCCCCGACCCCACCATTGAAGAAAAACGGGAGCGGATCATCCTTAAAGGGGATGTACCGAGCCCGGCAAATCCACCCAAGGGCTGTAACTTCAATACTCGCTGTCCCCTGGCCATGGATGTATGTTTCGAGAAGGAGCCGGAACTGGTCGATATGGGCGACGGGCACCTTTGCGCCTGTCACCTCGTCGAATCCCAGGGACAGGCTGCTTTACTGTAAACCTATCCATCAGCGGCTCAACATCACCCATTCTCAATTCGCTGATTCGTTCTTTCGTTGATTCGCTATAAGATAGACACTCACGGGCAGGATAATCCTGTCCGGGGTGCGGTGATATGCTGGCCCTAATAAGGAGGTGATAGCTATCGAGAGAAAACCGAGAGTCACCGGATGTCCAAGTTTCCCTAACCATTCGTTTGAACGACTAATTTCACCTTACGCAAGGAGGAGAAATGCTTAGCAAGAAGTTGTATACCCTTGTGGCTGCTCTGATGCTCGGCAGCATGCTGCTCTCAGCATGTGCCACGCCGACGCCAGAAGTGGTCACCGTGACCGTTGAGAAGATCGTAGAAGGCACGCCGGTCATTGAGGTCGTTACCGCGACCCCGGCGCCCACCGAAGAACCGGAAGAGCCCGCGCGCCCTAACGTCCTGCGCCTTAACCTTGGCCCGGGTGACGTCCCCACCATCGACCCCGCCCTCTCCACCGACACCAGCTCCGTGCAGATTGTCGATGAGATCACCGTCGGTCTGACCCGCCTGAACGAGGTGACCCTGGAGCTCGAGCCCGGTATGGCCGCGGACTGGACGGTCTCCGCGGACGGCCTGACCTACACCTTCAACCTCGTCGAGGGCATCCCCTGGGTTCGCTGGAACGGCGAAGCTGTGGAGGAGGTTCTGGATGAGGAAGGCAACGTCCGCTACGTGACCGCGCACGATTTCGAGTACGGCATGAAGCGCACCTGCAACCCCGAGACCGCCTCTGACTACGCCTACGTTCTGGGCTTCGCCCTCGCCGGCTGCAACGATCTGCTCAACGCCGACGGCTACACCGACCTGGGTGAGGAAGATCAGCAGGCACTCCAGGACGGCGTCGCCGCCACGGCCCTGGATGACTACACCCTTGAGGTCACCTTCACCACCCCCGCCATCTACAACCTGAACATCATCGGCATGTGGGTGGCCCACGCGCAGCCCCAATGGCTCATCGAGGAGCGGGGCGACCGCTGGATCGAGCCCGGCTTCAACCAGAGCTACGGCCCCTTCACCCTGGAAGACTGGGTCCACGACTCCTTCATCAGCATCGTCAAGAACCCCTTCTGGCCCGGTATGGACAGCATTCCTGTACCCCAGCTCGATCGTGTTCGCTTCAGCATGCTGGAAGCGTCCGCGGCTATGGCCGAATATGAGGCCGGTAACCTGGACGTAGCTGGCGTTCCTATCGCCGACCTGGACCGCGTCAAGGCCGATCCTGTCCTCTCCGAGGAATTGCGCATCGCCCCTGACGGCTGCACCTACTACTACGGCTTCAACACCTCCAAGGAGCCTGTGGACAACGTTCACATGCGCCGCGCCCTCTCCCACGCCGTTGACCGCACGGGTCTGGTTGAGAACGTCACGAAGGGTGGTCAGGAGCCCGCTCAGTGGTTCTGCCGCCCCGGTATGGCCGCTTGCCCGACGATGGAGTCCCATCCGGACGCGGGTATCAAGTCCGATGTCGAAGCGGCCCAGGCCGAGCTTCAAGCTTACATGGACGATATGGGCTACACCTCGGTGGATGAGATCCCCGAAGTCGTGCTCATGTTCAACACCTCCGAGGGCCACCAGCGCATCGCTGAGGCCATCGCCGAGATGTGGCAGGAAACCCTGGGCATCCAGGTTACTCTGACCAACCAGGAGTGGCGCGTCTATCTGGCAACCCTGCAGGAAGACTCCCCGCCCGTCTGGCGCCTCGGCTGGTGCCTTGACTACCCCGACGCCAACAACTGGACCCGCGAAGTGTTCGCCATCGGCGGGCACGAGGAAAGCGCGACCCAGTGGCGCAACGAGGAGTTCACGGCGATGCTTGAGGAAGCCGCCCTTGAGGAAGACCTGGCGACCCGCCAGGATATGTACGCCGAAGCCGAGACCATCCTCGTCTACGAAGACGCCGCCATCATCCCCATCTACTGGTACACCGCTGTAGGCGTGACCAAGCCCTACGTCAACCGCACCTACTCCCAGCATGGTCACGAAGCCTACGAGAAGTGGACCCTCGAGTAGTCGACGCTTTGTAACTTAACCTAACACCGCACCAAAACCGGGGGGCAGGGTCGCTTGGCCGAGGGCCCTGCCCTCACAGAAGGAGAGTGCAATGGCTCGTTATATTGCCCAACGTCTAATGTGGATGATTCTTGTGCTCTTTGTGATCTCCCTTATCACCTTCACGATGATGCACACGGTTCCGGGTGGCCCCTTCGATCGCGAGAAGAAACTACCCGAGGAAATCATCGCCAATCTAAAAGCACGTTATAACCTGGACGAACCGTACTGGAAGCAATATCTGCTCTATCTCTCTAATGTGGTGGTCCCCAAGATCACCCGCGAGGAGCCTAAATCCATGCTGGATGAGGCGCTCATCAACATCAAACTGCCGGGCGGCTACTACTTCCGCTGGATGAATTTCGGTCCCTCCTATTCCTCCCGCAGCCGCACCGTCAACGATATTATTCGCGCCCAGCTGCCCGTCTCTGTCCAGCTGGGAACCATATCGATGATCGTCGCCATCCTCATCGGTATGCCGCTGGGGGTCCTTGCAGCCCTTAAACAGAATACCGTCTGGGACTTCCTGGGTATGAGTGTGGCCATCTTTGGCGTCTCCGTGCCGGTGGTCGCCATGGGACCGGTGCTCGTGTGGATCTTCGGTGTGGCGCTCAAGTGGCTGCCGCCCACAGGCTGGGGTGCCCGTCCCCCATACACCGCCTTCTTCATCCCCAAGACCCTCTTCCAGTGGGAATTCTGGAAGTACGCCATCATGCCCGCCTTCGCCGTGGGCACGGGGCACTCCGCCATCATCGCCCGCCTGACCCGCGCCAGTCTCTTACAGGTCATCCACGAGGATTACATCCGCACTGCCCGGGCCAAGGGGCTGGGTGAGCGCGCGGTCACCGTGCGACACGCCCTGCGTAACGCGCTCATCCCCGTCGTGACCATCCTGGGCCCCATGTTCGCCGCCGTCCTGACCGGGCTCTTCGTCGTGGAACAGGTCTTCGGCATTCCGGGACTGGGGAAATACTTCATCACGAGCATCACGAACCGGGATTATCCGGTCATTATGGGAACTATCCTGCTCTACGCAGTTTTCCTCGTGATTGCCAACGTGATCGTGGATATTACCTACGCCTGGCTCGACCCACGCATCCGCTACGACTAAGAGCCACCAGTGAATTGAGGAGTTAGAACACTATGACGACATCTGAAGCTGCCGTTCCCGAGCGAAGAAAACACGCGGGCCTATGGGCCGATGCTTTCGGTCGCCTGACCCGTAACCGTGCTGCCATCGTAGGCGGCGTCCTGGTCATACTGCTCGTTCTGGCCGCCGTTTTTGCCGGTCAGATCGCCCCCTATTCCTTCTCCGAGCAGGATCGTATGCAGACCGACGCCGTTCCCCCCTGGATCACGGCCATCTTCCCCATGATCAAACCCTACGCGACGCTCAGCGACGATTTCCCGGCTGGGGCCGACTACGTCGGTCGTGACCTTCTGAGCCGGCTTATCTACGGAGCGCGCGTCTCCCTGTCGGTGGCCTTCATCGGCCCCATCATCGCGCTCTTCGTGGGTACCGTCTACGGTCTCATCTCCGGCTTCTTCGGCGGGCGCGTGGATAACATCATGATGCGCATCGTGGACATCATGTACGCCTTCCCGACCATGCTGCTCATCATTCTGATGATGGCCTACTTCCGCTCGACCTTCGCCGCGAGTGAGCCGGGCACCTTTACCTACCTGATGAACGACATCGACCAACGCTTCGGTGGCATGTTGTTCATTTTCGTGGGCATCGGCATCACGGCCTGGATGGGCACCGCCCGCCTGGCCCGAGGTCAGGTGCTCTCGCTGCGCGAGCAGGAGTTCACCCTGGCGGCCCGGGCCATGGGAGCCAGTAACTCCCGCATCATCTTCAAACACCTGCTGCCCAACATCCTGGGGCCCCTCATGATCACGGTCACCCTCTCCATACCGGGCTACATCTCCACCGAAGCTTTCCTGAGCTTCATCGGTCTCGGTGTCAACCCGCCCACGCCCAGCTGGGGCTCGATGATCTCCGACGGATCGCGAGCCATCCGCACCTACCCACACCAGGCTATCCTTCCGGCCTTTGCACTCTCGCTCACCATGTTCGCCTTTAACTTCCTGGGTGACGGCCTGCGCGACGCCCTGGACCCGCGCCTGCGCGGCGTCCAATAGCGAGCCAATGTAGGGAGCAGTAATAGAGAACAGAGATTGAGGACGGGCGGCGGCCTGGGGTAGGCCGCTGCCCGTCCTTTTGCATCTCAGGTGAGCAATGGACGATGGACGGCAGACGACGGACGATACTCGTTCTATCGTTCATTCGTTCTATCGCTTTATCGTTCTTTCGTTTCATCCTTCATCCTTCCGCCTTCATCCTTTCATGCTGTTGCGCCCAATGGTAACAGTGCTATACTCCCTCTTAAGACCCCACACACGATCAACGGAGGGAGATCATGGCCTTTCGTATGCGCTGGCCCACCCAGTACGACGGCATCACCCAGGCGTTCGGAGCGCGTCCCGAATATTACGGCAAGTTCGGTCTGCCCGGTCACGAGGGATTGGACTTCCGCGCGCCGGAGGGAAGCGAGATCTACGCCGTGGCCGACGGCTTCGTCACCGAGGTACGCCTGGACGGTAACAGCGATCCCGCAGGCAAACCCTACGGTAACCAGGTCCGCATCCAGCACGAGGGCGGTTACCTGACCATCTACGCTCACCTCTCCAAGGTATTGGTCGCGCAGGGACAGACGGTGCAGGCCGGGCAGGTCATCGGTCTGAGCGGGACCACGGGCAACACCTCCGGCGCCCACCTACACCTCACCCTCAAGAAGGAAGGGGCCACCGAAGCCGGGGAGACAACCTATCCCTACGATATCATCGATCCCAGCCCGTATCTCGACCCCTTCACCGAGCCCGAACCCCCTGAACCTCCGGCAGAGGCCACCATGGATGTGGAGGTCTTCAGCCCCGAGGTAGGCTACCTCAACGTACGGGCAGCGCCTCACGCCGGCGCCGAACAGATCGCCCGCGTCGATCACGGCGCGCTCCTGGGGTCGCTGGAGCCGGAGGAGGTCACCCACGCGAAACTGGGCCAGGTAGGACAGTGGCTCTGGGTACGGATACCCGGTGGTCAGGTGGGTTACGTCGCCGCCTGGTACCTGCGCCTGCCCGAGGAAGAGGAACCCCTGCCTGAACCCGTGGAGATCATCTTCATCACCGTAGACAGCCCCGAATTGCCCCTCAAACTCCGCACCGGCCCCGGCACCGACCATCCCATCCTGACGGAGATGGAGCATGGGACCGTTCTCAAGGCACTGGAATCGGAGGGCGCTGTCCGTGCGAAACTGGGAGCACACGGCGCCTGGCTCCGCGTGCGTACCCCCGAAGGCACACCGGGATACGCGGCTGCCTGGTACCTCAAAGCTTTTCCCACGCCGCCACCCGTCGACGATCCCATTCGCGAGGATCGACCGGTGCGCTACGTCCAGGTGGAGAGCCCCAATTACGGGCTGCGAGTGCGCAGTGGTCCGGGTACGGAGCACGATCAGGTCTGGTGGGTTGCGCATGGAACGGTACTGGAATCCCTGGAGCAGCCCCGCGTGACGGCGGACAAGATCGGCACCGAGGGAGCCTGGATCCGGGTGCGTACCCCGGCGCGCAAGGAGGGTTTTGTCGCGGCCTGGTACGTCCAACGCCCGGAGGGCGAGGACGAGCGTCAGTCGGTGGAGCGTACCCAGCTGCCTCTCGGCGTCTCCCCTTACATCTTCGGGATGCACGCCGCTCAGCTGAGCGACGATCCCCACATGGGCGATTCACTGCGTGCTCTCTTCGAGAGCGGCGGACGCAAGGGGTGGATCCTTTTCACCGAAGCGCTGGGACACAACCCCGACGGGATCTCCCTCAACCCCCAGCTTCGCGACCGTCTCTGGCGCTGGATTGAGGGAGGATACGGGGTCATCGTGCGCCTCAACAACGGCTATCACCCTAACGGCACCCTACCTGAGTCAGAGCACTACGAAGCCTTCGCCGATACCTGCACCCGGTGGGTCTCCTACTATCTCACCCACGAGAATCTGGAAGCCAACGAGTACACCATCACCGTGCAGATCGGGAACGAACAGAATAACCCCAGCGAACATCCAGGAGGCCTCCAGGCACCGCGCGAGCACATCACCCCCGAGCTCTACGCCATCGCCTTCAACCACGCCTACCGGCACATCAAGGCGGTGCTTCCCAACGCTATCATCTGCCCGGGCGCAGTGGACCCCTACAACTCCAGCCCGATGAAACTGCTGGGGAACGCCCGTTGGCGCCCCCTGGAGTACTTCGAACAAATGCTCAACGACATCGATGCCCTGGACGGCATCGTGCTCCACGCCTACACACACGGGCCATCGGTGGAGGCCATCACTCACCTCTCCACCTTCCACGATCCCTTCCTGGGTGATCATTACTTCAACTTCCAGACCTATCGGCTCTTCATGGAGCGCATCCCCAAGCAGTGGCGCCAAACCCCCGTCTATATCACGGAGACCAACCACATCTGCCGCCCGCCCAGCGCGCCCGCCTGCGATCGGCCCGAGCATCAGGGCTGGATCAACGCCAACATCGGCTGGGTGCGCCAGGCTTACAGCGAGGTGGACAGCTGGAATGAACAGCCGCACCTGCAACAGATTCGCGCGCTGCTCCTCTACCGCTGGCTGGGAGATCAATGGGCGCTCCACGACAAACCTGCCATCCAGGAGGATTTCCGGCAGGCCATGGAAGCGGATTATCGCTGGCGTGCGCCTCTGGTAGAGCGGGAGCTGGTCCTCACAGCCATGGCGGCCGGCGAGGAGGCGTTCGTCCACGTCACAGAGCGGAACCTGGCACAGCCCGACAACCTGCGCATCATCTGGGGTATCGGACCAAAGACCGTGGCTCTGCTTCGCGCCGCCGGGATCGTGCTCTTCGAGCAGCTGGCTGCGATGAGGCCCTCAGAGATCAAGAGATTGCTGGGAGAGACGGGCATCCGAACACGCGCTGTGGAGAGTTGGCCTGAGCAGGCAAGGCTGGCAGCGCAACACGACTGGCAGACGCTTTTCGAGTACCAGGCGAGCATGGGACGGCACGTCCACCACCCGACGTAGGCGTTACGTTTCGGACCCTTCCTGCTCCTCCTGCGGCGCGACGAGCACCTGGTCGATGCGCAGACCGTCCATGTCCACGACCTCGAAGGTCCAGCCGCCCCAGGTGACCACCTCACCCCGATTGGGGATGTGGTCGAGGAGAGCGAGCAGGAGTCCGGCGACGGTTTCATAGCCCACCCGGCCCCGGGCGGGAAGCTCCCGCAGATCCAGGAGAACGCCGAGTTTATCAACGGTATAGTCGCCATCAACGAGCCAACTGCCATCGGCGCGCCGCACGGCCTCCGGGCTGGTCACCGCACCCGCGGACGGCAGGTTCCCCACGATCCCCTCGATGAGATCGCGCAGCGTGATAAGTCCTTCGACGCCGCCGTACTCGTCGAGCACGAGAGCCACGCGCACGCGAGAGTCGCGGAAGCGCTCCAGCATCTCCAACGCGGGCATAAATTCGGGCACGTAGAGAGGCTCGCGCAACGTCGTCTCCAGATCCAGGGGCTCACCGCTCAATTCGCGAGCCAGGATGTCCTTGGCATATGCAATCCCCACCACCTCGTCGAGATCCCCACGACAGACGGGGAACCGAGAGTAACCCGTGGTGCGTACCTTCTCCAGATTCTTTCCCAGCGGACCCTCTAGATTCAGCCAGACGATCTCGTGGCGGGGCGTCATCACCGTCCGGGAGCGCCAGTCGCTCATCCGGAAAATTCCCTCCACCATCTCACTCTCCACCTCTTCGAAGATCCCGGCCCGCGCCCCCTCGGACATGAGCAAGCGGATCTCCTCATCGGTGACGGGAGGCTGGTCGGGCTGATCGACACCCAGGAGGGCGAGAACGCCCTTTGTGGAGAGGGTGAGCAGGGTGACGATGGGGTTGGTGAGCCGCGAGAGCCCTTCAAGAAAGGGAGCTAACCGCGCCGCCAGTGCTTCGGGATTGGTGAGCGCGAGCCGCTTTGGGGTGAGCTCGCCCAGCACCAGTGTGAGATAGGTGATACCCAGGACCACGATCCCCACCCCCAGAGCATCGGCGTAGGGCGCCAGTACCTCCACCGTCGCCAGCAGGGCCGTGAGCCGGGCGGCAACGGAGGCGCCACCGAAGGTGCCCGCCAGCGTGCCCACAAGAGTGATCCCCACCTGGATGGTGGAGAGAAAGCGGTTGGGCGACTCCTGAAGCGAGAGGGCGATCTTCGCGCCACGCTGGCCCTGCCGCACACGCTCCTGCAACCTGGCTGGGCGCGCGGCGATGAGCGCGATCTCCGCCAGCGCGAAGAGGCCATTGAGAAGGATCAGTACGAGAATAATTATGATTTCCATATTTTCACCTTTTAACCACAAAGTACAAAGACTAACTACTCCTCGGCACGCCCCCAGACATCTGCCGGGGTGACGATCTGCCCGTAGAAACGACAGAGTGAGGACCAGGTCACGGCGCGGGGTTGGGCCACGTGGACCCGGCCCAGCACGGTGCGGAAGGCCTCCACGAGGGAGTAACCCTCCAGCTCGTGCAGCACGGCGATGGCGATGGTGGGCGAGCGACTGACGCCCGCACTGCACGCGATGAGAATCTTGCGTCCCGCCCGGCGCTGCTGCCGCACAAAGCTCAACGCCTCGTAGAAGACCTCGTCGGGAATAGGCTCACCGTCCTCGAAGTAGACGCGCTTCACCACGATATCGTCGGGGTGGGAGATGGGCCACGCCAACGTCAACACCGCGCCGATCCCCTCCGCCTTCAGTGCTTCGTAGTCCTCGGC